>JAJRPU010000187.1 GCA_024280615.1 Bacteroidota bacterium
AAAGAGAGGCACTATATCTGCGTCATTGGATTTTGCCAATGTTTGCTTTGATTTCGCTTAATGCTTTTCCTCAGAACTTGTCTCCTTCTGACTTAAGCACTTGCAGGGAGTATTATTTTACTATGCATGATGGAGTTCGCTTGGCAACAGATGTATGTTTGCCAATTCTGAAAAATGATTTATATTTACCGCCATTTCACATAACTGTGTTTGGCACTCCTGTTACTGTTAATTCACTTAGGATTGCTCGTGCAGGACAACAAATTTTCTGGATTCCGGGACAAGCTAATCCGTGGCAATTGCCCGCGGTGTTTACAAGAACACCCTATGGAAAAGATGGATTTGCTGCCCAACACGTCTTAGTAAACCTCTTAGGCGTTATGAGCATTGTTCAGGACACAAGGGGTCGCTATCGGTCTGAAGGTGTGTATTTATCAATGTACAGTGATTCTTGGGATAAAACGCCTTATGTTCCCAGTGGTTGGTATCATCCTCTTGACATAACTGGGGGACAGGCAAATACACACACAGATGGCTATGATTCCTACTTGTTTATCCGTGATTCCTTGGAATGGTATTACATGGACTCTGTCAATTATCCTCCTGTTATGAAGATTAGTAACGGCGAATTGTCTATGGTTGGCGGGTCTGCTATGGGCAACACGCAATATCAAGCTGCTGCCACAGGTACGGCAGGAATAGTTAAAGCCCTATTCCCAATAGTGGCAAGTGGTGAGCAATGGATAATGGGTCACATGAATGGTCTTTTCAGGGAAAGGCTCATAACCGGATGGCTCGGTGGGATGTATGCGGCATACAATTGGGTTCCTGGACCTTCCAATCCATTTGACTCAATTCACACATTGGCTGATTTTCCTGCTCCTTATAATACAAGTCCGATAACTCTATGGCTCAAAGCAGTTGATTTCTGGGCTAAGGATTATGATGTCCATTACCCCGGTTCTTTTGGCAGGGCACTAATGGATGTAAGCAAGGCTCCTTTACCTAATGGGCAATCCAGATACACTAATCTTAATCTACCTATATACAACATAGTTGGATGGTGGGACATTTACAACTATGCTCAGATTCAAGCTTGGCTGAGCACCCGAAAGCACTCTGATACTGCTCGGTTCTTCCAGAAACTTATCATTGGTCCATGGGCTCATCAAACCATTGGCATGACTACAACTGGCGACATGACCTATCCAGACAATGTTTATGAAGTTCTTGGAACCGAATGGGGAAAAATAAACTCTCCCGACGTTAACATACCGAGGCTGGTTGCCTCGGAACCCATCCAATGGTTCAGAGCATGGCTCTCAGAACCCTATTTTGTCCTATTGCCACAGAACGAATGGCAATTTGCTACTATCTATAATGGCGATTCTGTGTTTGTTATGATTCCTGCAGATACATATTCAGTCGCATATCATGTGTTCTTTAATTTCCTTAATGGTGTTGGTGGTCTCCCTGGAATACCAGTTAGGATTAAAGGAATTGCTTTCATAGATTCCAACACTATACAATATATTGACATAGACCCGACGGGAACATCTGTTTTTGGCGACACCACAGGAACAGTCCTTAGTCCAACAAATGTCAATTTTGATGAACGAGATAGCAATGGTATTCCAGCACTTAGGATATATATTGCTGGTCCTGACGATGCTACTGTTGGCAACTGGTGGCTTACTGATGATACTTTTCCTCCAAGGAACGTCCAACCATTTGACCTATATTTCCATCCAGATGGCACATTGCAACCTGTTCAGCCCCGAGACAGTGCCCTATTTAGCTTCTTCTGTGACCCAAGGAATCCAGTCCGAACCATTGGCGGCCCCAATATGATAGTGAAAGTTCCAGATGGTTCAAGATATAGTCAAGGACAAATGCTAATGAATGACCCGGCATGGGAACACTTAACCTATCCATCTGATACGGTTCTGCCTTCCGGGGACACTTTTGCAAGAATGCTTGTTTTTGAGACAGGACCAATTACTGACACTGTAACCATTGCAGGATGGGCAACCTTTGAATTCTGGGGTGGTGGCTACCCGATTGACAATGTAGTTACCGACTCCCTTGATATGGACTTTATTCTCAGAGTAATTGACGTTTATCCAGATGGGCGTGAATACTATGTTTTTGAAGGTGCTGTAAATGGCAGGGCAAGGGAATACGCACGTCTTTTCGCAGAAGATGACCCCAATGCCGACAACGCCCCATTCTCAAACCTCGCAAGTAACAAACTCTATTACTTCAAACTGAGAAGTTTCCCGATAGGATACACATTTGGTCCAGGGCATAAAATCAAGATTGTAATAACTGGCAACAACTACGACCTTTATCAGTCTAATCCGCATATTCCCCTTGAAGGAAATGAGTTCTTCAGAGTATTTGTAAGGGATATGGACACTGCAACGTATTACTTCTATGGCACTCCAGTGAAAGCCCGTCCTGCTGTTCAACACTTTTTGGTTAGCCCGTCTAGACCCGCAAAGGTCACCCTGCCAGTCCTTGGAACCCCAACCGTTCCAACTCTTGTCTCTGCACAAAATCCAGACAACACAACTCCTTATCACATCTTCACAAAGGGCAGGGATATTATTGTCAACTGGTATGGTTCTTCAAAAGCAACAATTACGATATTCAATCCAGACGGCAAAGCCATTACATCTCATCAACTCCAGAAGGGCGTAAATGTCATATCTATTGAATCACCCGCATCCATTTATCTGTGGCAAATAACCGATGCTAACTCTATGGGGTTATATTCAGGAAAACTGTTCCTTACTGAATTCTGACAGAACATAAATAGCAATATTTCCGTTATTTTTCGTTAAAACTTATCTTTGTAAAGGATGAGACAGGTATTTAAATTTGTTGCGAGCATCTGTATATTGTTTACTCTGGCATTTAACGATACTCTTGCGACACACCACAGGGGTGGCTTCATAATTTACAGGCACATTTCAGGGAACACATATGAAGTTGAAGTTCATATCTGGACGAAGTATAGTAGCTTCGCTGCTGACCAGAACGAGATAGAAATAAAATGGGGTGATGGCACAATTGACACAATCCCAAGAGTATTCATATATGACAATGCAGCACTGGACACGAGATACAACATTTTCAGAGGGATACATACCTATCCCGGACCCTTTAACTACAAAATAGAAGTTGAAGCGGCACTTCGGGACGCTGACCCGCTTAACATACCAAATGCCGACCAAAGACACATGTACCTATCTGCTGAAATAATTGCCAGGGACCCTGTGATATACGGATATAACAACTCTCCCGTAATGTATGGACCTGGTGTAGTAACTGCTGTTCAAGGGCAACCCTTCATTTTCCCCATAGTAGCTTATGACCCGGATTTAGACAGCCTATCTTTCAAATTGGACACCCCCAGAATAATTAATGGATTCGCTGCTCCAGGATACGCATCTCCCGATAATTATGCCGCAGGTTCAGATTCCCTATTTGTTGACTCAATCACTGGAATTGCCTACTGGCTTAATCCCGACTTTCCCGGACATTACAACTTTGCAGTGGAAATAACAGAATATAGATACGGCAAGAAAATTGGCTCTGTTTTTAGAGACATAAGAATTATTGTATTCCCTGAACAAAATAATCTCCCCGAAATAAGGAATTTGATGGACACATGTGTGTGGGCTGGCGACGTCCTACAGAAAATCTTCACTGTTGTTGACCAAGACGCTAACCCGATTTATGTAACGATAGCAGGGAATGGACCATTGGAAGTGGATTCGTTGCCCACTGTGTCCGTGGTTGGTGGCAACCCAGACAGTTTCAGTGTCCTCTTCTCTTGGAAGACGACGTGTTACGACATTAGACTTGCTCCTTACGACTTTCTTATCGTCGCTACCGACTCCCCCGCACTCGGTAACTCACTCACTAACTCCTACAAATGGTTCATTTCCGTGCTTGGACCTCCTGATAGTCTATGGGCATCTGTTGTGTTACCCAACCACGCCCGTCTCCAATGGAAAAATCCCTATGTATGTGATACGGCGAGCAATTTTGCCGGATGGTCAATTTGGCGACGAATAGGGTCACTGCCCGAAATAGACACATGTAAGCGGGGCGTTGCCGGATGGGGATACACGCGAATCGCAAGATTCGTAAAAGCATACGAATATATAGATTCTTTCTTATCTCCCGGACACACACACTGTTACAGAATAGTGCCTGAATTCTTTGACACTGTTGTTCCCGGATATAAAGTTGACACTATAGAAGGGGTTGCCTCAAATGAAGTGTGCATACAAATCCCAAGAATAATTCCTGTTCTGACGACTGCCAGTGTGCTTAAAACTGATTCCTTCAACGGAAAGGTGCTGATTATATGGATGCGACCTGACTCCACACAAATAGATAAAGTCATCTTCCCTCCACCCTACACTGTTGAGTTACAGCACGGTCCCGGATTTCATCCATCGACATGGACAACCATTTATTCCAATACATACACATATTTTGCACAGATGAATGACACAACATTTCTTGATTCTTTGTTAAACACAGTAACCTCTCCTTGGGCATATAGAATAAACTTTTATAGCGGTTCAACATTAATTGGAACCAGTGCTCCTGCAACAACTCATTTCCTATTTGCAACTGCTGGTGATAGAGAAGTTCAACTCCAGTGGCAGGCATTCACCCCTTGGCTTAATTACAAATACACTATTAAGCGACGCCCTGCCTCCTCCCTAACATACACAGACTCAATAACAAATATTCCCCTGCAGATGTACACAGACAAACAAGTTCAAAACAATCTAAAATACTGTTATGTAATACAACCTGCCTACGGAACCTTTACTTCCATTGGATACCCCACAAATCTCAAAAACAACTCTCAAGAAACCTGTGTTATTCCAAGGGACACTACTGCCCCCTGTGGTGTAACCCCGAATGTAATCCCCCCTTGCGATATAGCTACAGAGACAGATACCTCGTTTTTTGTATCAATCCAATGGACGTTGCCTGAATGTGCTAACGATGCCCAATGGACAGTAATCTTTAAATTCAATCCTTCCAGAAACACTATACTTATTCTTGACACTGTGCCGGCTGGAAACCTTATATACATCCATGGTCCGACACTCAATCCTGCTGGTTGCTATACTATCTCATTTATTGATAGTAATGGCAACGTGGGTTCTCTTGGCGATACGGTGTGTGTTGACAACTGCCCAATCTATGAATTGCCCAATGCCTTCAGCCCCAATGGCGATGGCATAAACGATGTTTTTACTCCTTTCAAGCCTTTCAGGTTTATAGACAGTGTTGACTGCCAAATCTTTACAAGATGGGGTACACTGGTCTATTCAACTTCTGACCCCCAAATAAATTGGGACGGCAACAATCTGAACGGGAAACCGGTGCCCCCAGGAACATATTATTACGTGTGCAAAGTATTTGAACGTAGACTTAATGGAACAGTCGAAACTTCAGAGCCCCTGAGTGGTTATATTTATCTTACCAGAGATTAAGTGCTTTTTTTATCATAAGTTTGCAGTTAAAACAATACTTATGGAAGTGATAGCATTGGTTTCTGCAACACACGCTTTGCCCCCAACATGGTTAGTCATTCCTTTTATTGTTCTATTACTTATGATTGCCACAGGACCTTTATTCTATCATCACGTCTGGGAACGCTACTATCCCGTATTCGCTTTCTTACTCGGTTTTCCAGTAGTTCTCTACTACCTTTTTGTGTTAAACGATGCTGAACATCCGGTGCACACACTCTTTGAATACATATCATTCCTCAGTCTAATAGGCTCACTATTCATAGCCAGTAGCGGAATCCTGATAAAAATCAAGGGTGAGACTCATCCACTGGCAAATGTTCTATTGCTGGGAATTGGTGCAGTATTAGCAAACATAATCGGGACGACAGGGGCTTCAATACTGCTCATCAGACCCTATATGCGTCTAAATAAACATAGGATAAGCACATATCATATTGTGTTCTTTATTTTTGTTGTTTCCAATGTTGGTGGAAGCTTGACTCCTATTGGTGACCCGCCTTTGTTCTTAGGTTTTTTGAAGGGTGTCCCCTTTTTCTGGACTGTTGAACACATGTTCTTCCCTTGGCTCTTTGGCATAGGCTTAATCCTGTTACTTTTCTACTATCTGGACCACCGTAGGTGGAAAGCTTGGCTTAAAGAACAAGGAAAAGATGCCACAAAATTTTCTTTCGGAATTGAATTCAAGGGTTTATTAAATGTTCTATGGCTTGCCATAATCATTGGTTCAGTATTTCTTGACCCTGCTATTTTGCCTTGGCTTCCTGCAGTTAACTATCATGGTGAACGATTCTCTATAGTGCGAGAAATAATAATGATATCGGTCGCAGTAATTGCTTATCTTCTCGCCAATAAGGAAATATTGAAAGAGAACAATTTCAATTTTGAACCTATAAAGGAAGTAGGATTCCTATTTCTTGGGATTTTCGCCACTATGATGCCTGCCCTTCAACTGGTCAGTGCCTTCGCACACTCCCCAGAAGGTCTTAAACTTATTTCTGAATCAACGCTATACTGGCTAACTGGTTCCCTGTCTTCTGTATTGGATAATGCACCAACCTATCTCACCTTCCTTGCCGCCGCAATGGGTAAATATGGTCTTGACATTAACTTGAAGGGCGACGTGTTACAATTCGTGCATAACTATCCTGACTACTTAGTTGCCATCTCAATTGCTGCTGTGTTCTTCGGTGCTATGACATACATTGGGAACGCCCCCAATTTCATGGTTAGAAACATTGCCGAGCAAGCAGGTGTTGACATGCCTTCCTTTGGTGGATATGTAGCAAAGTATAGCATAGTATATTTGCTACCAATCATAGCATTAACATTCTTGGTGTTTGTCATAGCGTTATAGAACTAATGGCAAGGCAAGTAGGAGTAGCAATCATAACGGCAAACGGCTGGGAACACTTAAAACATACTATTCCACTATTCATAAAACACTCGCCAGGTGCCAAAATATACTTAGTTTATAACAACTACAAGGGGTCTAACACTCCCCAACTGGTAAAAAAACATTTCCCAGAGGTAACGGTTATCGAGACTGGTGGGAATCCGGGCTTCGGAAAAGCATATAATTATGCAATTTTCAATTACATAAAAGAAGATTTTGTTGCCATAGTTAATCACGACCTGTATGTAACGGATGGCTGGTTGGAACCACTAATTAAATGGCTGGAAGCAAATCCCGAACATAGTGCTGTGCAACCTAAGATAAAGGACTACAAACGGAAGAACTATTTTGAATATGCTGGTGCATGTGGCGGCTGGCTTGACTCCCTCGGATTCCCCTTTGCTCGTGGCAGAATCCTTACAACTGTTGAAGAAGACAAAGGTCAATATGATGACCCTGCCTATGTGTTCTGGACAAGTGGAGCCTGCATGGTAATTAAACGACAACACTTTGTTGAAGCAGGCGGATTTAACAAGCATTTCTTCATGCACATGGAAGAGATTGACCTGTGCTGGCGTCTGCAAAGAATAGGATATAAAGTTGGTTGTGTGCCGCAAAGTGTTGTTTATCACTATGGTGGTGCCGCCCTTGGATATGACAATCCCCGCAAAGTGTTCTTTAATTTCTACCATAATCACATCATGCTTAAAGAAAATTTACCTTTCAAAAGTTGGGTTATAAAATATCTCGCACGCGTGCCCCTTGACCTCTCCTTCGCATTGAAACTGCTTGTCTCCGGTCAATTGAAAGTTTTTTTAGCAGTGTTAAAAGCACATTTAAAATTTATTTCAAATATTGGCAAGTTCAAATACAAGCCTTTTACCAAAGAGAACAAGCACTGGTGCGGATATTATAAGGGTTCAATAGTGTGGGACTATTATTTCAAAGGCAAAAAACGATTTTCGCAACTGCCCGTTCGTCCGTGCTGACTTATCTTTGCTTAAAACACGTTCTACAATGGCTCCGGGATATGACTTCACGTGGATAATATGGCTATTTTTCCTACTGTTAATGCTTCAACCTGTCATTGCTCAAAAGGCTCTTGAAGGGACCCGACGTCGCCTAATGGCTTCCATTGAGGAAAAAAGAAACTCCCGGGTGATTGTATTAATCCACAGACAGGAAACCATTTCGTTTTTTGGTATACCACTATTTAGGTTCCTAAATATGGAAGACTCAGAAGAGATTCTGCGTGCCCTTTATATGACTGATTCCAAGATGAATGTTGATATAGTTTTGCATACTCCTGGTGGGTTGGTTCTTGCCGCTGTCCAGATAGCCCGTGCTATCAAACGAAGACAAGGCAAAACAACTGCAATAATTCCGCATTATGCAATGAGTGGCGGAACGCTTATTGCTCTCGCTGCTGATGAAATAATAATGGGTCCTGATGCTGTGCTTGGTCCCCTTGACCCACAGATTAACGGCTTGCCTGCCCCTTCAATAGTGAATCTCAGAAGGCTAAAGCCCACGGAAAAGATAAATGACCAGTGGCTTGTGCTGGCGGACATTTCTGCCAAAGCAATGAGACAAATGCAACAAGTGGTTTTTGAGATTCTCCAAGACAAAATGCCAGAAGACAAAGCCCGTGAATTCGCTCAAATGCTTACAAGTGGTGCGTGGACACACGACAGACCAATCACTGCCAAAGAGCTAAAGGAATGGGGTCTTAACGTGTCAACGAACATCCCCGAAGAGTTTGTCAAACTAATGTCATTGTATAAACAGCCATACCAAAGGCGACAAAGTGCCGTGGATTATATCCCTGAACCCCACACAAATGGAAACAATTCAAGCAGGATTCTCCCATGGACATAGACAAGTTCTGGATGCAACAGGCGTTGGTGGAAGCCCAAAAGGCTTTTGAAGAAGACGAAGTTCCCATCGGTGCTATTATAGTTCGCAATGGGAAGGTGATAGCCCGTGCACATAACCAAGTTGAACAGTTGCAGGACGTGACGGCACATGCCGAATTGCTTGCTATAACGGCCGCTGCCAACGCTTTAAATCAAAAATACCTATGGGACTGCACTATTTACGTGACCTTAGAACCGTGTCCAATGTGTGCTTATGCCCTTAATCTGGCACAGGTTAGCAGGGTTGTGTTTGCTGCTCCTGACCATCAGAAAGGCTATAGGGCGTTCAACCCCAATCTGCTTCATGAATCAATTGAGGTCCACGAAGGTGTGTTGAAAGAGGAAGCCCAAGGGCTCATCAAAGAGTTCTTTCAAGTAAAGCGGCTGATTGAATGAACGCTAAGACATTTCTTTCATTAGGTCCTTTGCACTGTTAAGCATTGCTTCTGACGCTCCTTCCCCTCCCATTATTCGTGCCACTTCTCTGACACGTTCTTCATCAGAGACCAATTCCTTAAATATTGCAGTGGGCAGCCCTTTACCGTCAAATTGTTTAGATATAGCAATATGGTGGTGTGCCGCTGCTGCCACGGCAGGCAAATGCGTAATTGCAATGATTTGAACCCTTTCACCCAGTTTACGCATAAATGCTGCCACTCGCCGGGCTGTCTCGCCAGAAATTCCAGTGTCCACCTCATCCAGAACCAAAGTGGGCAACGACCTTCTCCTGCTAATGATTGCCTGAATAGCTAACATCAATCGGGCTAACTCCCCTCCAGATGCCACTTCATAAACTGGCTTGAATGTTTTTCCTTGGTCGGCAGAAAACAAAATGGAAAACACATCCAGTCCTGAAGACAAAGGAACTTCACTCTCTTGGCGCTCAATCTTGATTCTGGCATAAGACAGGTTCAAGTCTTTCAACATATTGTTTAGCATGCTTTCAACCTCTGTAGCGACTTTTTTTCGCTGGTTGCTCAACAACTTGCCTGCCTCAAACAATTCCTTCTCCAAGCGGAATAATTCTTGGTCAATAAATGCGATTTCTCCTTCAAGGTTTTCCACTTTTTCTAACTGTTGTTTGACTTGTTCCCTTTTTTCAATTAATTCCCTAACTGTTGAAACGTTATATTTAAACTTCAAGTGATTGATTTGGTCAATGATTCCTCTTAGCGTCTCTATGTTTTCCGTTTGGCTTCGCAAATCTTCTATTTTGTTTCGCAATTCATCGGCAATATCTCTTATTGCAATGGCTCCATTTTCAAGAGTTTCAATAAGTTGTTCAACATTTTTCAAAATGGCTTGAACGGACTTGAGTTCGTCTATCGCTTTGTAAATAAGTGTTTCAGCAGAAACCTCATCTTCAGACAAGAAGTTTAATGCCTGTCCCAAGTGATAGACGGCAGTGTCAACATTCTCAAGAATACTAATCTCTTGGTCTATGTCCCTGTCAACAAACTCATCCAAGGGAATCTGGTCTAACTCCCTTTTCTGGTCTTCAAGCCACTGCTTTGACTGCGAAATTTCCTTAACTTCCCTGAGAAGTTCCTCCCTTTGCTTCTTAAGTTTCTGAATTTCCTTCCACAGGGTCTTATATCTTTCTATCAAGTGGTTGTCGTCGAGCAATGAATCAATTAATTCAAGGGCGAAGGCAGGGCTTTTCAAGTGCAACAAGCCATGCTGGGTCTGAATCTGGACAAGCAAATTGCCCAGTTCTTTCAACTCGCCTATTGAAACAGGCGTGTCATTGATAAATGCTCGTGTTCTTCCAGAAGGTAAAATCTCTCTCCTCACAATAATTTCACTGCCTTCAAATAAATCACGATCTTTGAGCCATTCGTGAACTTTTTCATCTGTGACCCGCCAAAGAGCCTCCACAACCGCCTTCTGGTCTGGATACCGAAGCATATCCTTATCCACTCTACCGCCAGACAACACAGACAGGCTACCCACCAAGACGGACTTCCCTGAACCAGTCTCCCCAGTCAACACATTAAGCCCTTCCTTAAAATTCAGCTCTGCCTCCTCTATAAGCAAATACCGTTTTAAAACCAAAGTTTTTAGCATACGATTTCAAAATTAAGCAAGTGTAAGCGTTTTTAATTAACTTTGTGTATTGCATGATAGTTCTAATCATTTCTTTGGTTGTCCTGGGCACCGTTTTTATACTGCTCTACACTTACTTTGTTTATTCCTCTCTGCAGAGAGAGTATGAAGAATTACGAAGGGCCCTTTCGCAGGGAAAAGCATCCTTATATCAAGAGAGAATCCATCGCTATAATTGCAAAGTGGACATGTATAATGCTATCCTATGGCGACTTTCAATCATTAAAATGGACCGATTATTCAAGCCAATGCCTTACATTCTGCCCGAAGAAGGGAACCAAACCGCTGTTAATAAGACTTAATCTAAACAAGAAAATTAAAGAGATATGCTGTTCGGATGGATTCTCCTCATTGCTGTATTCATCATAGGATTGATTGTTCAAATGAAGTTCAGAAGCCGCTTCCAGAAGTATCTTGCCACTCCTCTTTCCACTGGGATGACAGGCAAGGAAGTGGCAGAGAAGATGCTACGGGACTATGGCATTTATGACGTTAAGATAGTTGAAGGGCGTGGATTCCTCACCGACCATTACAATCCTGTTACTAAGACTGTTTCACTCAGTCCAGAAGTTTATCATGGCAGAAGTGTTGCTGCAGCGGCTGTTGCCGCCCACGAATGTGGACATGCTGTCCAACACGCTCAGGGATACTTCTTCTTGCAGGTCCGTTCTGCCCTTGTGCCCATAGTACAATTTAGTTCAATGATTGTTCAATGGGTCATTCTGGCAGGATTGCTTCTTCTGAACGTGTTTCCGCATCTGTTACTATTTGGTATAATCCTGTTTGCCACGACCACTTTGTTCGCTTTCATCACGCTGCCCGTTGAGTTTGATGCTTCCCGACGGGCTCTAGCATGGGTAAAACAAAGAAATATAGTCTCTCAGGCTGAATATCCCATGGTTTTTGATGCCCTCAAATGGGCAGCCATGACCTATGTCGTCGCCGCCCTCTCCTCGCTCGCATCACTACTCTATTATCTCAGCATTTTCTTGAGTGCAACGAGGGATGATTAGTCCTGTATAACTCTCTTGAGTTTTAAGGCAAGTCACTATTGCGTAATTTAGTGCAAACAAAGTGTGGTGCTTAAGTATATTTTCATCACGGGTGGTGTTACTTCTTCGTTGGGCAAAGGTATTTTGGCTGCTTCGTTGGGCAAGTTGCTTCAAGCCAGAGGATATAGGGTGACCATTCAGAAATTGGACCCATACTTGAATGTGGACCCTGGGACGCTTAACCCGTATGAACACGGTGAATGTTATGTTACCGATGATGGAGCGGAGACGGACCTTGACTTGGGGCACTATGAGCGGTTTCTGAACCAGCCCACTTCTCGCTTGAACAATGTTACTGCCGGACAGGTGTTCCTTTCTGTCATCAATAAGGAACGGGAGGGTGCTTATCTGGGCAAGACAGTTCAGATGATTCCACACATTACCGATGAAATCAAACGACGGATTAAGGAACTGGGTGAGTCAGGTGAGTTTGACATAGTCATTGTTGAGATTGGAGGCACTGTCGGAGACATTGAAGCCCAACCCTTCATTGAAGCAATAAGACAATTGAGGTGGGAACTTGGGCAAGGTAATACGGCGTTTGTCCATCTGACCTTGTTACCTTACTTGAGAAGTGCCGGTGAATTGAAGACCAAGCCTACACAACACTCTGTTAGAACACTGCAATCAAGCGGCATTCAACCAGATGTTATAGCCTGTAGAACAGAAATTCCCTTGCAGAAAAACATTCGTGAGAAGATTGCCCTGTTTTGTAATGTGGAGCCAGAGGCAGTCATTGAGGCAATAGACGTGGATAGCATTTACGACGTTCCGGTTCAAATGCTAAAGGAACAACTTGACGTTGTGGTGCTTAACAAACTTAATCTACCCTTGAAGCATGACCCTCCGGAGATGTCTGAATGGTTTGATTTTCTCAAAAGATTGAAGAATCCTTCTCAGGAAGTAACTATTGGGCTTGTTGGGAAATATGTTGAGTTAAAAGATGCCTACATATCCATTCGGGAAGCCTTTATTCACGCAGGGGCTTTCCACAACGTCAAGGTCAACTTAAAATATATTCATTCCGAACACATAACTGAAGAAAATGTTGACAAATTGCTGAAGGACCTTGATGGGGTTCTTGTAGCACCGGGCTTTGGCAAACGAGGTATTGAAGGGAAGATAGCAGCAATCAAATATGTGAGAGAAAAGGGAATCCCATTTTTTGGTATATGTCTCGGGATGCAATGTGCAGTTATTGAATTTGCAAGGAATGTGCTTGGCTTGGAAGGTGCCAACTCAACTGAATTTGACCCGAAAACGCCATATCCAGTCATTGACTTGATGGAAGAACAAAAGAAGATAACGAGGAAAGGGGGCACTATGCGACTGGGGGCATATCCATGCTACATTCCCGATGAGTCATCAATAGCATTTAAGGCATACAAAAAACACTTGATCTATGAACGGCACAGGCACAGATATGAAGTCAATAACAAATTTGTTGATGCCCTTAAATCTAAAGGACTGAGACCATCAGGAATTAACCCAGAAACCAACTTAGTGGAAATGGTTGAACTGGAGGGGCATCCATGGTTCGTTGGTGTACAATTCCATCCAGAATATAAGAGCACTGTTGCAAATCCTCATCCTCTGTTTAAATCATTTGTTGAAGCAGCAATTAAGTATAGTTCTCAGAAAGTCAAGCAAGTGGAAGCAATACAATAGCATCAATTTTCTCACAATTTAACTATTTTGGACAATTGTATGTTTGAAGTTTTATATCTTTGCCTTAAAATCAGGATGCGATGATAGAGGGAAGAAACACAATGGTAATTCCAAGGGATGCGGCGTCAATGGGTTTTTGGGGCAACATCCTCATCCTTGTAAGCATGGTATTGGGCTTCATTTTACTGGGTTTAAATCACATAATAAACATAATAGGGAACGTTTTGATTATCATAGCATATTACAAGGTTGCTAATTCGTGGCAAGATTCTGCATTAAAAAAGAAAGTTATCTGGTGGGCATTGCTAACGCTTTTGGTATACATATCTGGTGTCTTGTTTACTGTATTTGTTATAGGTAGTGCCTTAATGGGTGGCTCGACTGGTCTTTTTAGTGGTGAGGCAATTGAAGCGGTTAGGGGAGCAATAGCAGGCCTTGGCATAGGTGCTTTAATATTTAGCCTCTTACTTTTAGTGGCTTTCGTAATATCAGTATGGCTATTTTATAGCATCAACGCTCAGATAGCAGAACAAAGTGGAATATCTCTGTTCAAAACAGGGGCATTG
>JAJRPU010000188.1 GCA_024280615.1 Bacteroidota bacterium
AATCTTCTCATAGTATAAATAGTCGTATGCCCCAATGATCGCTAAGTTTAAAATTACAACTACAATAAATATAGGAAGCGGTAATAGTTCTATCATCTTCTTGAATGACGAACCGAAACCTTTTATCATATCTTGATTTTCTATGAAATAAGAATGTATCTGTTTGTCCTAAATTCTAGGATATGTTATTCAGTTTTCATTGCGTATTACTAGTACTGGACAAGGTGCTTGTCTAACAACCTTTTCTGTTGTGCTTCCAATGATGAGTTTTTCAAGTCCTGAACGTTTGTGTGAGCCCATGCAGACCATTGAAATGTTGTGTTCTTTAACATACGAAATAATTGCTTCTGGGGGATAGCCAAACACTAATGAAGTTTGCACAGGAAGGTCAGTGTTCCGAACTTTGTTTGCCAGCTTCTCAAGGGCTTTTCTAGCATTGCCTGCTATGACATCTTCAAGAGCTTCCATTCCTGAGAATCCTTCCAGCCATTCAACAGGATAAGCAATTGGTTCAAGAACGTGAATGATATGAATCTCTGCCTTTCGGGGCAAAGCAATTTCAATTGCCCAATCAAGGGCTCTATCACTTGTCTCTGAGAAGTCAGTTGGAACAAGGATGCTCTTTATTTCAACGCCCATTTTTCACTTATTTTGTTATTTACGACTGATTTCGGTAAAAATAAAAAGTTTATTGTAATATTTAACTGTTCCATGAGAACGAATGGCAGATGTTCAGATTTTTATAGATAAGTTAACATATCTTTGCTGATAAATGTAGTAAAATGACAGAAGAAATCTACATTCTTGGTGTTGCGAGAACCCCTTTCGGGAGCTTCGGTGGTTCCCTTGCAGCGACTAAAGCTACCAAGTTAGGGGCAGTAGCAATCAAGGAGGCATTGAACAGGGCAGGGGTTCAGCCAAACGAACCCAATGAAGTATTTATGGGTAATGTGTTGAGTGCAGGGGTTGGGCAGGCACCAGCCAGACAGGCAGCCCTCTTCGCAGGAATTGACAAATCCGTTCCAGCAACCACCGTAAACAAAGTATGTGCTTCGGGAATGAAATCGGTTATTATAGGAGCGCAATCTATAAAGGCAGGAGATAATAAAATTGTGGTGGCAGGAGGTATGGAATCAATGTCCAACGTGCCTTATTATAATAAGGCAGTTCGATGGGGCAGTAAAATGGGAAATGTGGAGTTGATTGATGGCTTGATTTATGATGGTTTGTGGGATGTGTATTCAGACCAGCATATGGGCAGCTGCGCTGAGGTGTGTGCCCTTGAGATGAACATTCCTCGTGAAGAACAAGATGAATATGCACGCCTTTCTTATGAAAGGGCGGCGAAGGCATGGCAGGAAGGATATATGAAATGGGAAGTTACACCCGTGGAGATTGAAACACGCAAGGGAACAATAGTTGTGGATGAAGACGAGGAATACAAGCGTGTTGACTTTGAGAAAATGAAGAAATTGCGTCCTGTTTTCAAACAAGAAGGAACTATCACTGCTGCAAATGCCAGTACAATAAACGATGGGGCAGCAGCACTGGTCATAGCAGGAAAATCATATGTTGAAGAAAAAGGCTTGAAGCCTATAGCGAGAATTGTTTCATGGGCAGATGCTGCTGAAGACCCAATATGGTTCACTATAGCACCTACCGATGCGGCAACCAGAGCCCTTCAAAAAGCAGGTCTGTCAAAAGATGACATAGATTATTGGGAAATAAATGAAGCCTTTGCCGTGGTTGTCCTTGCTAACGTTAAGAAAATGGCTCTTGACATTAATAGAGTCAATGTTTTCGGAGGAGCAGTGTCCATAGGACATCCCATTGGGGCTTCTGGAGCACGTATCATAATTACCCTTTTGAACGTTTTACGAGTAAAAGGAGGGCGATACGGTCTGGCATCAATATGCAATGGAGGAGGAGGAGCATCTGCCATCATAGTAGAGTGGCTGGGCAATTAACAGTTTTAACAACCGCTATTGCTAGCGGCATATTACTTGTTTTTATAAATCTACTATCCTGCAAGCCAGCCTATCTCTCAGAATTCGTTACTATAGAAGTTGACACAGCATACGTCTATGACCCAGATTCAACATATTATATAGCAAATACTTCCTATGTTACAAGCTTGTTTACCTCTTCTGTAACTGAGAATTGGGGAGTTTTTCCTGTTCCCGGAAAGATAGTTATTTCCTGTAGTGGACAAGACAGCCTTAGGCTATTTGTCAAAGCAGGCGTTAGAAGAAATGGATTAAGTGGAGACCAAATTCCTTATTTTGCATATGAACCTGTAGATACAAAGATTGTTTGCGGAACCTATAAGTTTAAGTGGACGCCAGTATTTAAATACGTTGACACGACCAAAATCAGAATGCTATTCAGAGAGAGTTTTGAACTAACACAGAGAATGCATCCAATGGCTGGAACAACAGGCTATAGACAGCAGGAGGAGGTTCGCTCAGGCAACTGGGCATTTATTTTCAAAGGAACTAAAGCACAGTTGGTTAGAACAGACACCTTCAGTGTGGAGGACGCCAGCACAACAGAAACCTTTCTGGAATTTGACTATAAATCAGATGCTAATTTTCTTATCCAAGCCTATCTCTATGGTTCTAATTTCCCTTATAGAGATATTATGGTAGTGTATGCAACCCAAAAATGGAAGAAACTATATGTTGACCTGTCGCCATTGATTGCAGAAAGACCAGAGAAAATGCACATATCGTTCATCTTCACAGATGATAGTAGTGGCTTGAGAACACTATACCTTGACAATATCAAAATATTAACCCGGCGATGAAACAATTGGTTAGAACTATATGGATTGCAGGTAATTTGATTATTGATATGCTCTGGACTTGGCTCTTATTACACAAAGTCCATCTCTTCACCTCAGAGAATTTTATTGTTCTATCCCTCTGGCATATTACCCTTCATCTCATAAGTGGAGTTCATTATGAGATATTCAGAAAATCAAGATTTAAGGAAGTTGGGTATTGGATTATAGTCTGGTTAATCGGAATAGTTGGTTCATATTCTTTCTTGCGCTATCATCAATGGATTGACCCCTTCCTATTCATTGAACTAGCATTTATTTATCTCATATCTGGATTAATATGGAAAATAGGTTTTTTAACGCTAATACGACAATTAGAAAGAAAAGGCATTATAAGACATACAACATTACTGGTAGGCAATGGAAACTCTTCTAAATCAATGTTAAATGCATTAAAAAACTGGGGATTATGGAAAAGTTATAAACCAATTGGTTGGGTCTCTGTTAATGGCATTAAGAACTACAATAATGAAGATTTGCCTTGGGTCGGAACCTTAGATGACCTGCCAGAATTGATAAAAAAACATAGCATTGAAGAGATTTATATCAGCACCGAACCTAATGACTATAGAACTGTTAGTAGGGTCATACAAATGGCAGCACCTTATAAAGTTATTATCCGAGCTCGTCCAGATGAATTTGATATCCTAAAAGGAGCCGTTAGGGTCTTTCATCCTCTACAGGAACCATTGATTTTTCTGTTTCCTATTCAAATGCCCTACTGGCAGCAAGTCATAAAAAGATTTATTGACGTAACTATCTCTTTTTTAGGTTTGGTTGCATTGGCACCATTGATGGCTTTCATCGCACTTATGGTTAAACTATCATCACCAGGACCAGTCATTTATAAGCAAATAAGACTCGGCAAATATGGTAAACCATTCTACCTCTACAAGTTCAGAAGTATGTATGTTGACGCCGAGAAGGATGGTCCTCAGCTAGCTAAGGAAGAGGACCCGAGAGTGACGCCGTGGGGAAGGGTAATGCGTAAATGGAGAATTGATGAATTGCCACAATTGTGGAATGTTTTGAAGGGGGATATGAGCCTTGTGGGACCCAGACCAGAAAGACCCTATTTCGTGGAGAAAATTTTAAAGAAAGCACCACATTACATCTTGCTATTTAGCGTCAAGCCCGGAATCACTTCAATGGGAGTCCTGAGATTCGGTTATGCTTCCACATTAGAAGAACTGGTTAAAAGACTTAGATATGACTTGATTTATCTTGAAAATATGTCCCTATGGCTTGATTTAAAGCTCCTTTTATACACGCTATATGTAGTTTTTAAAGGCAAAGGAAAATGAATATGGAGCAGTCATCAGGAAAATTTAAAGACCTTTTACCACGAATCGCTTATGCTATCCTCGGAATAACCATCGTCGTTTTTTCTTTCCTGCATCCAATAAGTGCGCATCTTTTGTTTTTACTCATAACCATAGGTATTTGGTTTGAAACTCTCTCTTTGTTGATTACTGAAGCAAAACATAAGTATATCCTGTTTCTAATCGGATGCATACCGCCATTATTCATCACTGCAAACGTCCTTAATGTCCTAACAATAGATTTCAGTTCAATTGTGGGACTAATTACAGTTGCATTTATTTCTATGTGGTTGCTTTCTGCTAAACACAAGGAAAAAGCCTTTATAACACTGCTTGTTTTTGTCGTTCTTAACGTGGCATTGTATAACTGGTTCACCATTTCAACCGAGCAATGGAACCCACAATCCTGGGTCTTCTGGCTTGTCCTCGTCTGGATAAATGATACCTTCGCATATTTTACAGGCAGGTTGTTCGGCAGACATAAAATTGCTCCGGAAGTCTCGCCAGGCAAGACAGTAGAGGGACTAATAGGAGGATTTTTCTTTACTGTTCTGGCTTCTGCTATTTATGCCTTCGTTTCACCAGTGCCGCACCTGGACAAACCAAGCGACTATATCATTGCTGCTACTATTGTGTCAATTGCTGGACCAGCCGGCGACCTCTTTGAGTCCGCAATAAAAAGATATGTCGGAGTGAAAGACTCTGGAAAATTATTAGGTCCCCATGGAGGATTATTTGACAGAATGGACGCTTGGCTATTTGTCTCCGCCTGTGTTAATCTCGTTTAAATTGTTTGCTTTACCTTTTGGATTAACTAAAAAATGACATAAACATGAAATTGCAATGGTTAGGGGACATTAAAGACGCCTTTAAGTTTGGAGTTTGCCTAAGTGTTATTGAATGTTTAAAGCTTAAAAAACTTTTGTGGGTAATGATGTTGACTGAAAATGGTAATGAAGAGCCATACGAAGCTTTGCATTGTGTGCCCAAAGATTTAAGAAGTTATTTGTATGAGTTAAGATATAAACGGGTTATTAAGAAGGAAGAGTTAAAAGAACCTGTGAGTAAGCTGGAAAATATACTCTCTATTAACATTAACGCGATTGAAGATGACTTTACTGACAGAAAAACATATTTTAAAAATGTAAAAGATGAGGTAAAAAATCTAGAAAACTCATTAATATTACTAGATCCGGATACGGGGTTTGAACCTAATAGTAAAGTTGGACGACAACATGTTAAGTATGAAGAAGTTAAAGATATCTTTGCCCATATGAAGAATAGTTCTGTTCTTGCAGTATTTCAGCATTGGAGACAAGGACAGACTGACGAGCAAATTATAGCAGAGATAGCTGGCCGTTTGAAAGAGAACAATTTGGATAAATGTACTGTTTGTTTATATACAAGCAAAGCTCAAGTGTTAATGTTTCTGTTTCTAAAAAATAAAGCATTCATAGAAAGAGTAATTCAATGCATTAGAGCAACGGGATGCTTCGAAGAGAAAAAGGGTTTTGGAATAAAGAGCTTTGAGTTGGTTGCACAATCTGGATAAGCATTTATTCTATCAAACAAATGATGTTTTTGACTTATAATTTTTTGTTCTTATCTTTGCAATAAAATTGAGTCATGATCAGGAGCATTAAATTGTCTTTAGTTGTTATTTTGGGAATAACATCTGTTGTTTCTATGGGTCAGCAGCTTGTTGCTATTCAGGAGCTTGAAGACACCAATACCACAAATGTTGTGGATTTAGTGAGAAGAGATTCCGTTCATTTTTTCTACATTGCTTCAAACACTACTTTGCCCGACAGCTCTTACACTTATAGGGGAGACACTTTGAGAAGCAAAACGATTTATTTGTACAATACACAAAATCTTCAGATGGCTGCATTCAGAATGTACTATGATTTTTCTGCTTCTTCATGGGTAAGACAGGACACTGTCATTATAGAATATGACACCGCTACGTGGAAAGTGAGAAAAATCACACGCCTCTATTGGAACACTACCACAAACCAGTGGGACTCTTTCCAAGTTATCCTTTGCCATTATTCTTCGTCAAAACAACGCTTTGATAGCATTGTATCTTATTCCTTTGATGCATCCGGGGTTAGGTATCCCAATTCAAAATATGTCTTTAATTATTCAGGTTCGCCATTAAAATTGACTTCATATTACGATGGTTTATGGCTCACTTCTTCGTCTTCTTGGGAATGGGATACCACTTTACTGTACTATAATTCAAATGGAAAGTTGGATTCTGTTGTGAGTTATAATGACGGTAATATGTCAAAATTTGTAGTACTTGCAAGAGAAGGAAACATTGACTTTTTGTCAAATAACCCAAATACCCTATGGTTGGACGATGATAAAGGGTTTGTGAACCCTACCGATTCCATCACATTTAATAACTTTTTGAGCGACATAGCGGAGATGGAAGCAAACTTACCCTTCGGGTCAGTAAATATGACTGTCTCAGTGAAATCCTCATCAAATAGTAATCGTGTGGAACAACAAGAAATTTTATGGATTGCAGGACCCTATAATTTACGAAACTATCAATATTACTACTATGCTGGAGCACCACCTATTACCTCAAATGCCTCTGCATCTCTTAATAACATAAATGTTCTTATAACAGATAGGCTAATCAGGATTTTGGGTAAATATGAATCAGCGCAAATAAGCTCCCTTGATGGCAGACAAGTGCGTAATACATCAAAACCTATAATTGATATTTCTGATTTGCCTAAAGGGGTTTACATACTTCAAGTTTGGGACAACAGAGGTCAGATACATAGTATTAAATTTTCGCTACGGTAATTGAAGTTTATTCACGACAGGAAATAGGAATTATTAGTTGTTTTCTTGTGCATGAGAAAAGAAGGAAGTATAACTACGGGACTGCTTGAGAAAATCTTTTCATAAAAAAGCGACAAGAATAGTTCTGTAGGCTAAAGAATCTTGGACCTTAATACTTTTGAATTAATAGAGTTGTGCCTATGGTCAACCCTATTGCTTTTTAGAGCATTGGATTACTGTAATCTTTAGGTTTCCCTAAGATATGATTTCCAGACATTTGCCTAATTAATTTTATCTATTCATCATATCTTTGCATTTAATATGAAGACATTACAAAAGGTATTATTGGGTTGTCTGGGTTTGCTAATGGGTGTGGTAATAGGCTTCTTTCTTTTGATATTCCTTATTGGATACATAATTTCTTCACTTGGTGAATTAGAAAAGGGTTCTGAATTGAAGCCTCTTTCGGAACCGAAAGTGTTATACATAAATTTCAGAATGCCTATTTCTGAGATTTCTGAGGAAGACGTTGATTTTAAAGGGCAGAGGTTCTCTTTTGTGAAGAAACCAGGATTATATGAAATGACTGATAAAATTATAAAAGCAGCAGAGGACCCAAACGTAAAAGCAATTTATCTTGACCTGCGAGACGCAAAAGTTAAAATAACTTATGCAGATGCTATCAAAAATGCCTTGCTCAAATTTAAAGAAAAATCCAATAAACCTATTTACGCCTTTGCAGATATATATACCACAAACACTTATTACATTGCTTCAGTAGCTGACTCAATATTTATGACCAGTTCCGGCAATATTATTTTACCAGGTTTCAAAATGGGCTCAATCTTCATAGGTAAACTATTGGAGAAACTGGGCGTTTCAGTTGAGGTCTTTAGAATAGGAAAGTACAAAACAGCTGCTGAAAGCCTTTATAATAATGAGTTGAGTCCAGAAAGTAAGGAGATGTTGTCTGAAGTCATAGAAAAATGGGACTCTATTTGGCTTAAAAGCATTACTCCTGATAATGTTAGCATTGAATTTGTTGATAAGCTGCTTGATTCAATCCCTGTTATATACCCAGACCAAGCAGAAAAATTAGGTTTTGCTATACTCATTACTGATGAAGACACACTTCGGAGGCTTATTGCCAACAGATTTGCTCTGAATCACAAGACAGGATTTGTGCCTATAACTCAATATAAGCCATATGAGGCAGAGCCATCTGATGTTCCGAAAATTGCTGTTGTGTATTCTATTGGCTCAATAGTTCGCTCCGGTGATAACTCTGAAAATTCAATCACATGGAAGCGCTTTAAAAGATACTTTAATAAAGCTGTTGAAGACGAAGGGGTTGCAGCAATAGTCCTGCGAATTAATAGTCCCGGGGGTGATGCATTTGTCGCAGATGAAATATGGCATCTTGTTAAACGAAGTCCTAAACCTGTTGTTGTTTCCATGGGTGCCCTTGCCGCCTCAGGTGGTTACTACATAGCCTCTCCATCTGATATAATCTTTGCCGAACCATTCACTATCACAGGCTCAATAGGAGTAATCGCTATTTATCCGAACATGTCCGAACTGTTGAAAAATAAATTAGGCATCAACTTTGACTATGTTAAATCACGACCATGGGCAGATGTTGGAACCCCAGGAAGAGAATTAACTGAGCACGAAAAACTAATAATTTGGGAGTCAGTTCAAAAGGTGTATGACCAATTTATAACACGAGTTAGTGAAAGTAGGAACCTACCCGTGGATAGTGTGGACAAACTTGGCAGAGGCAGAATTTATAGCTCATTTATGGCCCAACAGGTTGGTTTGGTTGACTCCATAGGGTATTTGCATGACGCCATTGAAACCGCAGCAAGATTAGCAAATGTGAAAGACTACAAGGTTATTCTAATACCTGAAAAGAAATCTATCTTACAGCAGTTAATGCAGGAAGCACTTAAAGAGGATTTGCCAATTTCCACATTGTTCCATCTTGCTGGCGTGGAATTGGAACCAAATGAATTGCAATCTTGGTTTAATAGCAACGGTTTACTTTACAGACTGCCATATTACTTGTGGCAGAATGAAAGGTGATGGGCAGACCAACGCCTTCATGAAAAAGACGGAGGTGTTAGGTCTGTCTTATTTAACTTTGTAAACCCAAAGGGAGAGAAATATGCCAACGATACAACAGTTAGTTAGGAAAGGACGGAAGCCGAAGAAGAAAAAGAGCCGTTCACCGGCACTAGGTGGAAACCCACAAAAACGAGGTGTGTGTATCCACGTCTATACCACTACGCCCAAAAAACCTAATTCGGCTCTGCGAAAAGTAGCAAAAGTTAGGCTTACGAACGGAAAAGAAGTAATCGCATACATACCAGGAGAGGGCCATAACCTCCAAGAACACTCAATTGTCCTTGTAAGAGGGGGTCGTGTCAAGGACCTTCCAGGCGTTAAATACCATATCATTCGTGGTGTGTTGGATGCCGCAGGAGTTGAAGGACGCCGAAAATCAAGGTCAAAATACGGAACTAAACGCCCCAAAGACCAAAAATAAAGTAAAATATGCCTCGTAAGAAAAAAGGAATAGAAAAAAGGATTCCACCTCCAGACCCTAAATACGGAGACCCGAGAGTTTCTAAGTTCATTAATGTCATGATGAAAGACGGAAAGAAAAGTAAAGCAATGAAGATATTCTATAAAGCCATGCAAATAATAGAAAAACAAACCGGAGAGAACGGTTATGAAATATGGAAAAAGGCTATGGAGAATGTAAAGCCACTGTTAGAGGTGCGTCCCAGAAGAGTAGGAGGTGCAACCTATCAAGTTCCTTATGAAGTGCCCCCTCATAGACAGGAGTCCCTTGCTATGCGATGGATAGTCCAAGCTGCAAGGGAACGAAAAGGTAAATCAATGGAAGAAAAATTAGCAGCAGAACTAATTGATGCTTCAAATAATCAGGGTGGGGCAGTAAGAATAAAAGAGAACGTCCACAGAATGGCTGAAGGCAACAAAGCATTCGCTCACCTTAGGTTCTAAACCCATAAAAATAGGAAATTATGGCAACAGCACAAAAATCACAAGAGTCATTGGAAAAGAAGTTGCATAAGATAAAAATTACCCGAAACATTGGAATAGCAGCACACATTGACGCTGGCAAAACCACAACTACAGAGCGAGTCCTTTATTACACAGGACTTATCCATAGAATGGGAGAGGTCCACGAGGGAGCAGCCACAATGGACTGGATGCCCCAGGAGAAAGAAAGAGGTATTACTATTACAGCGGCTACAACACGTGTGTTTTGGGACTATAAAGGACAGCGGTATAGAATCAATATTATTGACACTCCCGGACACGTGGACTTCACTATTGAGGTTGAACGCTCAATGCGGGTTCTGGATGGTGCTGTAGTCGTACTATGTGCTGTCGGGGGGGTTGAACCGCAGACAGAAACAGTGTGGCGCCAGGCAAACAGATATAACGTTCCCAGAATTGTATTTATAAACAAGATGGATCGTGTCGGAGCCGACTTCTTTAGGGTAGTTAATGAAATAAAAGAAAAACTTGGGGCTAACCCAGTGCCAATTCAACTACCTATAGGCTCGGAGGACTCCTTCGTCGGAGTAATTGACCTTATTAGGATGAGAGCACTCTATTGGGACACAGATGAGTTAGGTAAAGAATATAGGGTAGCTGAGATTCCTGAAGACATGAAGGATTTAGCCGAAGAATGGAGAACCAAGCTCCTTGAATCTATAGCTGAGTTGGACGATGCCCTAATGGAAAAGTATTTTGAAGACCCTGAAAGTATTACAGAAGAAGAGATAGAAAAAGCTCTCCGACAAGGAACCATTGATTTTAAAATCGTTCCGGTCCTCGCTGGTTCAGCACTCCGCAATAGAGGAATACAGCCATTGCTTGACGCAGTTGTAGCATTCTTACCGTCTCCTCTTGACCTACCTCCTATTAAGGGAGTGAATCCAAAAACTGGGGAGACAGAAGAAAGATATCCTGACCCAGAAGCTCCCTTTGCCGCACTAGCATTCAAGATTATGACGGACCCCTACGTGGGTAGATTAGTTTATTTCCGGGTCTATTCAGGACACTTGGACGCCGGTTCTGCATTACTTAACACAAGGACAAACAAAAAAGAACGTGTATCCAGGCTATACCAAATGCACGCTAATAAACAGCAAATGATTGATTTTGTTGAGGCGGGAGATATTGCTGCCGGCGTTGGCTTTAAAGACGTTAGAACAGGTGACACTTTATGCGACGAGAAACATCCTATCATCCTTGAAAGTATTAATATCCCCGAACCGGTTATAAGCATGGCATTGGAACCCTCTTCTCAAGCTGAATTTGATAAACTTTCTATGGCTCTGTCTAAACTGGCAGAGGAGGACCCAACATTCCGAGTACATGTGGACCAAGAAACAGGACAGACCATAGTTAGCGGAATGGGTGAACTGCATCTTGAAATTATTCTGGATAGACTGCGTAGGGAGTTTAAAGTTAATGCTAAGGCTGGGAAACCACAAGTCGCATACAGAGAAGCAATTACTAAAACCGTTACACACAGGGAATTGCTAAAGAAACAAACAGGAGGACGAGGTAAATATGCTGAAATAGTTGCTGAATTCAGTCCGCCTGATGAGGGACAAAAAGGCCTTCAGTTTATTGATGATATTTATGGTGGTGCCATTCCTAAGGAATTTATTCCTGCTATTCAGAAAGGTATTGAACAAGCAATGCAGAATGGTGTATTGGCAGGTTATCCAATGGTAGGCTTGAAAGTTAGAGTGTTTGACGGTTCGTATCACGAAGTTGACTCAGATTCTCAAGCATTTGAAATGTGTGCCCGAGCAGCTTTCAGAAATGCTTGCAAACAAGCAGGCCCAATAATACTTGAACCCATAATGAAAGTTGAAGTTGTTACACCAGAAGAATATGTGGGTGAGGTTATCGGAGACCTTAACAGAAGAAGGGGACGTGTGTTAGGAATGGAAGCCAAAGGAAATGCTAAATCTGTTAGAGCATATGTTCCATTAGCCGAACTGTTTGGATACGTAACGCAATTAAGAAGCTTGACTTCAGGTCGTGCATTCGCTATAATGGAATTCTCTCATTATGAACCAGTGCCTCAAAACATTCAAGAGGAGATAGTAGCACAAGCAAGAGGTAAAGTTAAAATGGAAGAGTGATGCCGCCGAGAATAAATAGTATTCGGATAAAATTGCAGTCATACGACCACTTCTTGGTAGACAGAACTGCCGAACGAATAGTTAAGACAGTTAAAAACGTCGGAGCCACAGTGAAAGGACCTATTCCATTGCCAACTAAGAAGAAGATTTTCACTGTCCTTCGCTCCCCACACGTTAATAAAGACTCTCGTGAACAATTCATGCTCAGGATTCATCGGAGAATAATTGATATATATCCTAAAAGTGCCCAGGAAACAGTGGAGGCTCTCAGAAAATTAGAAATTCCAAGTAGTGTGGATATTGTTGTTAAAGTAAAATAAATGGACTATGAAGGGTTTAATTGGGAAGAAGTTGGGAATGACAAGAGTTTTTAAGGAAGATGGTACCAGTATAGGAGTTACAATTATAGAAGTTGAGCCTAATGTGGTTGTACAAATTAGAACTCTTGAAAAAGATGGATATAACGCAGTTCAGCTAGGAGCAGGAGAAAGAAAAGTAAAAAATACACCTAAACCTTTACTTAAACATTTTGAAAAAGCAGGAACAACACCTAAGAAAAAACTAGTTGAGTTCCGGGATTTTCCTATTGAAGTAGAAGTTGGACAAACCCTAACTATTCAAGACGTATTTTCAGAGGGCGAAATTATAGACGTAACAGGAAGGTCCAAAGGAAAAGGCTTTCAAGGTGTTGTTAAAAGACACGGATTTAGCGGTGTGGGGGGACAGACCCACGGTCAAAAGGATCAAGAAAGACACGGCGGGTCAATAGGGGCTGCAACATTCCCTGCCCGTGTCGTGAAAGGAAAAAGGATGGCAGGTAGAATGGGCAATGAAAAGGTAACTATAAAAAATCTTGAGATAGTTAAAATACTTCCGGAAAGGAACTGGGTGCTTGTGAAAGGCAGTGTTCCCGGTCCCAAAGGAGAATTTGTGATACTGCGTAAAAAATAAGTAAAAAATGAAATTCCCAGTCTACACTATAACAGGGCAAGAGACAGGAAGAGAAGTGGAAGTTCCGGATGAAGTGTTTGCTATTCAGCCTCACGAACATGTTATGTATCTTGATATAAAGCGCTATCTTGCTTCTTTACATCGCGGAACTCATAAAACAAAGACGCGCGGAGAAGTCCAAGGGTCAACAAGGAAAATTAGACCACAGAAACATACTGGACAGGCAAGAGCAGGACAAAGAACTAGCCCCATATTTAGGGGAGGAGGTAGAGTGTTTGGTCCTCAACCACGTGACTATAGCATCAAACTAAATAAGAAAATGCAATTGTTGGCTCGTAGAAGTGCTTTAAGTGCTCAAACAGCTCAGGGAGCAATAAAGGTGGTTGAGGACTTCTCTTTGGAAGCCCCCAAGACAAAAGAGATTGTGAAGATTATTGATGCACTGGACGCATCTAAAAGGTTTACACTTATTGTATTGCCAGAACCGGATAGAAATATCTATCTCTCTGCACGGAACCTACAATACGTTGACGTATTACCATATTATTCTCTTAACACATACATAATAGCTCGCCCCTATACACTTCTTTTTACAGAAAAAGCAATTGTTAAAACAGGAGAGTGGCTCCTACCTAAAAAATCAGTAAGCCATGAAACCGCATGAAATAATTAAAAGACCTATTTTGACCGAAAAATCCACCCAGCTACAGGAAAAGTTCAATCGTTATGTCTTTGAAGTTGATATGCGGGCTAATAAATTGCAGATTAAAGATGCTGTTGAGAAACTTTTCGGAGTTAAAGTTGTTAAAGTTAACACTATGATAGTCCCGGGAAAAGTTAAGGTTAGATACACAAGAAGGGGAGTAATTAAAGGAAAGAAGCGTCCATACAAAAAAGCTATCGTTACCCTTGCCCCCGGTGAAACAATAGACCTCTTGAACTTAAATGTATAAAGCTAAAGAGCCATGCCAGTAAAGAAGTTTAAACCAATTACACCCGGACGCCGGTTCATGACAGTAAACACCTTTGAAGAATTGACTACTGACGAGCCTGAAAAGAGTCTTCTTGCTAAGTATAAGAATAAAGCAGGACGTAATAATCAGGGTCGTCGAACAATGAGATATAGAGGGGGAGGTCACAAGAGACGCTACCGAATTATAGATTTCAAACGCGATAAAGATGGAATCCCCGCAGTGGTTAAAACAATAGAGTATGACCCCAATAGGTCAGCATATATCAGTCTTGTGGTCTATGCAGATGGTGAAAAAAGATACATTATTGCACCGGATGGCATCAAGGTGGGGGATACAATTATTTCAGGTCCTGATGCACCAATCAAAATTGGAAATGCATTGCCCTTAGAGAAAATTCCCGTCGGTACAGTTGTTCACAATATAGAGCTATGGCCCGGACACGGTGGACAACTAGTCAGAGCCGCAGGCACAGGAGCACAATTGGTTGGTAGAGAAGGAAAATTTGCTATCTTAAAGATGCCGTCGGGAGAAATTCGCAAAGTATTACAAAGTTGTAAAGCAACTATAGGAAGAGTGTCTAACATAGATCATAACCTTATTGTAATTGGTAAGGCTGGTAGGCATCGCTGGATGAACAGGCGTCCCAGAACGCGAGGTGTGGCAATGAACCCTGTTGACCATCCAATGGGTGGTGGTGAAGGAAAGCATTCAGGAGGACATCCACGGTCCAGGTCAGGCCTCTATGCTAAGGGTAAAAAGACCAGAAAGAAAAGGAATCCAACTTCAGTGTTTATTATTCGTCGTCGTAAAGAAACAGAAAGGTCTAAATAAAGTGAAATATGCCAAGATCGCTTAAGAAAGGACCCTACGTTGACCCCAAGCTAATGAAGAAAATTAATAAGCTTAACGAAGAGGGGAAGAAGGAAGTCATTAAAACATGGTCTCGTAGGTCAACAATCGTGCCTGAAATGGTGGGACATACAATAGCTGTTCATAACGGTAAGGGTTTCGTGCCTGTTTATATAACTGAACAGATGGTTGGACACAAATTGGGCGAATTCGCCCCAACCAGAACATTCAGAGGTCATAGCTCAAAGAAAATAAAGTAGGGTATGGGTGAGGCAAGAGCATTACTTAGGAATTTGAGAATATCACCACGAAAGGTCATCCCAATTGCAGACATAATCCGAAACAAGGATGTTAACACTGCAATGGAACTATTGAAAATTATTAGAAAAAGGGCATCATATCCTATCCTAAAGCTTTTAAGGTCCGCTGTTGCTAACTGGCAACAGAAAAACCCTGATGTATCAGTTGAAGAAGCAAACCTATACGTCAAAACTATTATTGTTAATCAAGGTCCTGCTTACAAAAGGTGGAGACCAGTGAGCAGGGGAAGAGCCCATCCATACAAAAGGAGAACCAGTCATGTGTTAATTGTTGTTGATTCTAAAAATCAAAACTTTACTGAAGAACAAAATGAAAACCAAGACACAATTAAATAAGCACTATGGGACAAAAGACAAATCCGATAGGTAATAGGTTAGGCATTATCAGAGGTTGGGACAGCATGTGGCTCGGAGACAAAAAGCAATTTGCTGATAAAGTCTACAGTGACTGGCAGATAAGACAATACATACAAAAAAGATTTCCCCGAGCCGGTGTATCTAGGATAATTATTGAGAGATTTCCTAAAAGAATCTCAATTACAATATTTACTTCTCGCCCAGGTGTTATAGTGGGTAAAGGCGGCAGGGAAATAAATATGCTCACAGAAGAACTTAAGGCATTGACAGGTGAGGAAGTGGACGTTAAAGTTGGGGAAATAAATCGTCCCGAGCTGGAAGCGCCGTTAGTAGCTGAGACCATAGCACGGCAAATAGAAGCTCGGGTAAATCATCGTAGAGCTGTAAAAGCAGCTATTAATACTACGATGAGAATGGGAGCTGAGGGTATTAAAGTTCACGTATCAGGTAGATTGGGCGGTGCAGAAATCGCAAGAACGGAAAAATATATGGATGGGCGTGTTCCCTTAAGCACTTTGCGTGCAGATATTGATTATGCATTGAAAGAAGCTTTTACTAAATGGGGAGTTATAGGTGTTAAAGTGTGGATTTGTAGGGGAGAGGTGTATGGCAAACGAGACTTGTCTATTCCTGCACCCGCGGCCGTTCAACAAAAAGCGTTGAAACGTAGAACATATAATCGTCCAGTCAAAAAATAGTGTGAGCCATGATGCAACCAAGACGCTATAAGTGGAGAAAGCAGCAGAGAGGTAGGATGAGAGGTATTTCCACGCGCGGGCACACTTTAGCATTTGGTTCTTTCGGTCTTAAAGCCTTGGGACACGCTTGGATATCTGATAGGCAGATAGAAGCTGCCCGTGTGGCTATAAGTAGGTTCCTTCGTCGTGAAGGAAAGTTGTGGATTAGGATATTCCCAGATAAACCAATTACTAAGAAGCCCCTTGAAGTGCGTATGGGTAAGGGTAAAGGAGACCTTGACCATTGGGCAGCTGTAGTCAAACCAGGAAGAATTCTCTTTGAAATAGACGGTGTAAGTATGGCAGAAGCACAAGAAGCTTTCAGATTAGCTTCTCATAAATTACCTATCCCAACAAAATTCGTGGTTCGTCCAGACTATCAGGAAGGAAAATAACACAGCTATGCTAAAAATGAGTGAAATAAGGCAATTGAGTGATGAAGAGTTGAAAGAAAGAATTGAAGAAGAGCAGAGGAGATATGTTAGAATGAAATGGGCTCATAAAATTACGCCCTTGGAAAATCCAATGCGGCTCAGATTTCAACGAAGATTCATTGCAAGGTTACTTACTGAATGGAACAGAAGACAGCGGGAGAAGAATCAACACCAAAATAATAAATAGTCTCTACTATGACAGAGAAAAACGGAATTCAGCAAGAGAATCAACAGGCTCAGGACACTAATGGGGCTCAGCAGAAGAAAAAAAGAGGGCGTCGGAAAGTATTTGTAGGCGTCGTTGTTTCAAATAAAATGGATAAAACTGTTGTAGTTAAGGTTGAAAGAAGATTTCTACACCCAAGGTACGGAAAGCCAGTTGTGCGACATAAGAAGTTTATGGCTCATGATGAAAATAATATATGTGAAGAAGGGGATGTGGTCAAGATTATGGAAACTCGCCCCCTGAGTAAGAGAAAAAGATGGAGGGTTGTTGAAATAGTTGCTAAGGTTCAGAAGCTTGATGTTGAGCAGGTAAACACTCAGGAACCTGAAGACATTGAAAAACCTTAAAGATTAGTGAATAAAAAATTTGTAGAGATATGATTCAAAGAATGACAAGACTTAAGGTTGCAGATAATACTGGGGCTCGGGAAGTAATGTGCATTGGGATATTGGGGGAATCTGCTAAGAAGTTTGCAACCGTTGGGGACCGCATTGTTGTCTCTGTGAAAAAGACCATTCCCGGGTCGTCAATGGAAAAAGGGAAAGTTGTGAGAGCTGTAATAGTCAGGACCAGAAAAGAAGTTCGTCGGAAGGACGGCTCTTACGTTAGGTTTGATGACAATGCCGTTGTGCTTCTTAATCAGGCGGATGAACCAATTGGAACTCGTGTTTTCGGACCTGTCGCTCGTGAACTGAGAGACAAAGGATTTACTAGAGTAGTTTCATTAGCACCTGAAGTTGTTTAATTTTGTATAGCCATGGGGAAGAAAAAAGAAACAAAGCGGAAACGAATTAAGTGGAAGATTAAGAAAGGAGATACTGTAATAGTGATGAGGGGTAAGTATGGTAATAGTAAGGACAACAGATTAGTGGGTAGAGTAATTAAGGTCTTTCCAGATACGGGTTACATATTAGTGGAAGGCGTTGTTAATGTGAAACATGTTAAACCGTCCGAACAGTTTCCGCAAGGAGGTATAATAAAAGTAGAGCGTCCAATCCATATATCCAATGTCATGCTGATTGACCCAGAGACTGGTGAGCCCACTCGTGTGGGCAGAAAACGTAACGAGGAAGGCAAACTAGTTCGCTACGCTAAAAAAAGTGGTAAAATAATT
>JAJRPU010000189.1 GCA_024280615.1 Bacteroidota bacterium
TCTGGTCAACAGCAACCAGTTTGTCATACACCACAAAGGGTAAGTTTTCAACAGTGGGATTAATGGTTGCTTCAACAAAGATGAATATGCTATCGTTTGGCTCTATGATAACGTTTTGCACTGCCCTGCCCCCTTTTCCGTTGACATTCAATCTAAAAGGCGACCTTTCTGAATTGCTTAGAAGAATGGCGGGAATAACTATTCTGTCCTTCGTGGGATTATAAAGTTTCAGATAGTAGGTGGATGAAGAAAGCCCTGTGAATATGGTATCTAACCACAGGGTGTCTGTGTTGAAGTAAATAAGAGAAGGTGGTTTGATATCAGGAACTTTCAGGCAGGCAACCAGTGCACCGACCAATAGTGGTAATAAGTTTTTCATGTATGCAGGACAACGCAATAGTGGTCATGATTATTTTTCCTACTTAGACCCGATAATTCCTCTCATTTGTAGTGCTTTGGTAACAACGTCTTGAACATTGTCAAATCCCTGTTCAATAGCTTTTTTAACAAGTTTTCTGGCTTCCCGTCTTGATAGTCCAAGCATTTCAAGTGCTTTGATTGAACTGAGGATTAGACTGCTGTTTACCTGCTCAGCCCTCAAATCAAAATCAGGTTTCAATTCATAAATGATTCTGTTAGCAAGCCTCTCCCCTATCCCCTTTATGTCTTTAAGACCTTCAATGTCTTCCCCGGACACTATTGCGGAGAACTCAGATGGCGAATAGGCGGATAGTATATTCCTTGCTATTGAAATTCCCACGCCTTGAATCTTAAGAAGTCGTTCAAACAGGTTACGCTCCTCCCGGGAAAGAAACCCGAACATAATCAACTCCTCTTGTGGGTTCTTGAAAACATAAGTAAAAATGTGCACTTGACTGCCTTCGGTAAGCAAATCTTCTGGATATGCTGGAATCTCAATTTTATAATAAAACCCCGTGTTTTCAATATTTAACACTATCCACGTGGGACCCCGCTCCCATACAATTCCTTTTAATCCGTCAATAAAGTTCATTCTCTAAGAAAAGATTAATTAATCAACATAGACAAGCCAGCCGTGCCGATCGGGGTATTTCCCACGCTTAATTCCCTCAAGAACTTCTTTTAACTTATTGGAAATTTCTCGTTTTTCAGGACTTGGCAACTCAATGGTTCTCCTTTCTCCATTGGGCATGATATCTGTAATGCTTGCAATGTGATGGATAGTTACGGCGGTGCCACTACCAAAGGCATCCTCCAGAATTCCTTTTTCGTATGCCTCAAACAATTCCCTGATGGTGATTTGCCGTTCCTCAACGGGAATGCCCATGTCCTTGCATAGTGTTATTATGCTATCTCTGGTCACTCCTGGTAGTATTGTTCCAGTGAGTGGTGGCGTCACGACTGTTCCGTTGATAATGAAGAAGACGTTCATTGTGCCCGACTCCTCAATGTATTCATGGTGCATTCCATCGGTCCATAAGAGTTGGTCAAAGCCTTCTTCTTTGGCGAGAGCCGTGGGCATCATTGCCCCGCCATAGTTCCCAGCAGCCTTAGCATACCCTGTTCCTCCGGGAAATGCTCTTACAAACTTGCGTTCCACTTTAACATTCAGAGGCTTGGCGTAATACGGTCCAACCGGACTTGTGATGATAAAGAGTTTATAAGTGTCTGAGGGACGCACGCCGACATATTCATCAGTGGCGATCATAAAGGGTCTAATATATAGGGCTACGTCGTCGCCCGCCGGAACCCAGTCCTTGTCTATACTAACCAGTTTTTTCATTGCTTCCATAAACCAATCAAAAGGAAATTCAGGCATCGCCATTCTACGAGCCGAATCGTTCATTCGCTTTATATTCTTGTCAGGACGGAATATAGCCACTCTGTCATCTATTGTCCTGTAGGCTTTCAAACCCTCAAAAATTTCCTGACCATAGTGGAAGGCAATCAATGCGGGATATACACTTATTTTTTCGTAAGGAACGATTCTCAAATCTGTCCATTGTCCTTCTCTGTAATCAGCCACAAACATATGGTCTGAATAGTGCCTTCCAAAAATGAGGTTATCCCAATCAACTTCCTTTATTCTAGATTGCTTTACTTTCTGAATTGCTATCTCTGGCATTTCTTGAACTTGCATGAGCGATGACTTTTTAGCAAATTTAGGTATAATTTTACAATCATGAATGACTTTAAGTCTGAAATTTTGAAAGGGATTCTTGAAAGCCAATATCGTGAAAGCGTAATAGCACATATTGAGTATGTTTTTTACTTGCCTGCAACAGTTGAATATGAGATAACTGGGCAGCCTGTCCACACTCTGGTTATTACAGGGCATGAGCAACAACCTTATGAAGGATTCATCGGAAAAATTTTACTTGCTGTTAAACAGCATCATTCCAGTCTGGTTGCCTACTGGCAACCTGAAAAACCTTTTTCTTTTATAGCATTTAAAAGGATTTTCCCGACAATTAAATATGTGCTTTTGATGGGGGTTCATCCTTTACGAATCGGGATTAACATAGACGAACCAAACAAGTTTGTTTATAAGCCATTTAATATTCTGGACTGCACTTATCTCCTTTCTCATAAGCCATCTATGCTTTACAAGAACAAGAATTTAAAAGCCAAACTGTGGGAAAGTTTAAAAAGAATGTATAATGTGTCCTGAAAAGTGGACTGTGGCAACCAGAAACCCTCATAAACTAGAAGAATTACATGCGATAATACGAGACATTATTTCCATTGAGTTGCTACCTGACGGCTTCCCTCCTATAGAAGAACCCTTCTCTACATTGGACGCCAATGCATGGGCTAAGGCTCATAAGGCTTGGCACTTGCTAAAAAAACCTGTTCTTGCTGAGGACACAGGCTTAGAGATTGATGCTCTTGATGGGAAACCCGGTGTTCACACTGCCCGATATGGCGGTGCTAACCTGACCATTTCCCAACGTAGACAACTTGTCTTAAAGCAGATGGAAGGCATAGCTAATCGGAAAGCACGGTTCAGGACGGTGCTTGTGGCAGTAATACACGGCATTCCACACTTTTTTGAAGGTGTTGTGGAAGGCAGAATTGCAGAGGCGGAATCTGGAAGTGGGGGCTTCGGGTATGACCCCATCTTTATCCCCGATGGATATGAACAAACATTTGCTGAACTGCCAACCGAGGTGAAAAATGAAATCAGCCATCGAGCACGTGCAGTAAGGAAATTCCTTGAATTCTGCAAAAGCATTAGTCAAGAGAAAGGACCAAGATAATTTCGGTCTGTGCTATCATATTCAATTGAGTAGTAGTCGTTCCATCTGGGTGGTTTGGGAACGTCCTTGACAAACAGCTTCCTAAGGAATATTCCAGCGACGAATCCGCCCACGTGTGCCCAGAAAGCGATGCCGCCGGCACTACCAATAGCAAAGGTTACCATTCCGGAAATCAATTGCCCTATGAACCACACACCTAAATACACGTAAGCGGGAACCTCAACGAAATATGCAATAAAAAACATAGGAATTAGCGTAACTATTCGGCTCCACGGGAACAGATACATGTATGCTCCCATAACTCCTGAGATAGCCCCGGAAGCTCCAATGGTCGGAATGGTGGAATCCAAATTTAGCAATATGTGCAGGGTTATTGCTCCCAAGCCAGAGAGTAGATAGAATACAGCATATTTGACGTGTCCCATTACGTCTTCTACATTATCTCCGAAAATCCACAGCGACCACATGTTTCCTATGATATGAGCCCATCCGCCATGCAGGAACATGCTTGTGATTAGTGGAATAAGCAGGGAAAGGTTAGTGAACCATTCCCAAAAAGGAACAGCAGAATAATTAGCGGGAACGACCCCATAAGTTCGCATAAAAATCTCCCTTTCTACTGGCGAAAGGCTTAATTCATAGAAAAATGCAATGAAACATAGCGCAATTATAATATAGTTAACAATTGGCTTTCTGCGACTGGGAATAATGTCATATAAGGGTATCATTAACGCACTTTTTATGCAAAGATAAGCATATAAGCGGGTTCGTTGGTAGTAATCACACTATTTGCTCACGAGACAGTTCTTCGTAGGTTCTTTTGTAAACTTCATAGGTTGGTTCGTCATAAAGAACCATAATCACTTTCTTGGGATATTCATTCTGGCTCAGGAAGTCTGCAATTGTTTTAAGTGCTATCTTTGCTGCCCTTTCAACGGGAAACCGATATGCTCCAGTGGAAATGGAAGGGAAGGCAACTGTTTCAAACTTCCGTTCACTGGCTATTTTCAGTGAGTTACGATATGCATTGGCAAGAATTTCATCTTCATTATGCGTTCCTCCTCGCCAGATTGGACCGACTGTGTGGATAACATACTTAGCGGGCAGGTTGTAGCCTTTTGTAATCACTGCTTGTCCGGGCGGTAGCCCATCTGGATATTGCTCTTTGCGAATTTGCTTTAATTCTTCTTTTAGTTGAGGACCGGCAGCCCGATGGATGGCTCCATCCACTCCTCCGCCGCCCATTAGCGACGAGTTAGCAGCATTAACAATTGCATCAACCTCAAAGGTGGTTATGTCTCCTCTTGCAATTTCAATTCTGTCCCAGACGCTCATTTTTCCTTGTTTTTATATACTTGTTCATAAGAAGTTCCAAAAACCAAGTCCCACAATCGGGTGCTTACTCCAAAATTAACATTTGGGTCCTTATAATGGTGTATAACGTGGTGTTCCCACAGGGGATGCCAGAATTTCGGAACACTTCTTTTGGGCAGTCTGTGCTGAGCCCAATGAAAGAACAGATAGACCAGATAGCCAAAAACAAAGCCTGCAAAGAATGCATATGACAGATTGCCTAAGAGATAATAGAATAGTGCGAAGAAGGCGGCAGCAACAAATATGCTAACTAATGGTGGCATAGCAAGGCATAATGGGTCTTTGGGGTGCCTATGATGGACATAGTGAGCCCTGTCCTGAAATTTCTGTAGCCATTCCCAGTTAGTTTCTGTGTGGTAAAGGAAACGATGAACGACATATTCAGTAAGGGTCCATGTGAACCAACCTGCGAAGAACAGGACCGCCACGGACCAGACGCTAACTCCAACCTTTAATATTGCAAAGCCAACTATCAACGCTATAATCGGCAAATAAACAGCCCAGGGCAACCACACCGGTGTTCGGGCAATTCTGTTTAATGTCGGGTTCTTATGCAATTCACATTCTCCCTGAGCCCTCGGTCTTAAGTATTCAGGTATCCTATTTGTTTTAGTAATTGTTTTAGTAACCACTGCCATGGTTCTGTAATTTTTCAATAACAAAGATACGAACTTTTGGCTTATTTAGATTGCATATAAATAATTACGATATGTTGTTAAAAGATATTGTTAGACCAGACCTAAATCACTCTAAGAGCATAACTTTTCTGATAATTGTCTGCTCCTTTTGTTCATCTATCAATAGGACATAATACATTCCTGTGGGCAACTGAATGGAATGTTTCCCAGCAGAAAGGTTTCTCTTCATAATCAGTCTTCCAACAAGGTCTGTTATAGTGAGTTCATACGGTCGGGAAGTTATTATAACAATGTTATTCTGCATCGCCGTGATGGATAGGTTTTTAGTTGTTTCTTCAACTCCGGTGTAACAGGCTTTAATGTTTAGGACCACTGTGTCCTGTACTGAGCCACAGCCATTTTCAACGGTGAGAGTTACTGTGTATGTTCCTTGTGAAGGGAAGATAACTGGGACTATAGCATCCGAAGCGGATGATGGGTTAGCTCCCGGAATGTCCCATGTCCAATTTTGTGTATATTGAGAGCCGGAAGCATCTAAAATGATTGTATCAGAAGCACAGAGGACCGATGTGTCACTAATTACCTGAATGTCAGGAACAGGATATTGGTTTGCTACCGTGACTGTAACATAGGCTATGTTTGAGCATCCGTCAGCAGATGTTCCTATTACTGTATATGTAGTTGTTGTTGAAGGGCTTGCCACTACCGTGCTTCCAGTGGTTGTGTTCAGCCCTGTTGAAGGCGACCAGATGTAAGATTGTGCTCCCGAGGCAGAGAGAGTAACACTTTGTCCTGTGCAAATAACTGGATTGGCAGGCTCAATTGAAATTGTTGGTTTAGGTTTGACAAGTATAGCATTTGACACGAACAATGTATCATAAACAAAGCAACCATTTCCAACCACTAATTGAGCATCATAGACTCCAGTGCTTGGATAAGATGTTGTTACGGTCACCCCCTGTGCCGAAGGCGTTGATGAACCGGGCAATGTCCAATAGAATTCAGTGCTATTTAAAGATGCTGAAGCGTCAAAAATCACTGTTTCTCCTTCGCAAATGGTGTCCTTGGTTGGTGTAAATGAAGCGCTAGGTAATGCTGACGTAACAAACAACCATATATAATGAGATAAATTAAGCCCCCAGGAATTACCATCGCTATAAGCATACCACGTTCCATCAGACCAGATTTCCCATGCGGTTCCCGGTGCAGGTGTATTATTGTGTCTATTTGTGAGGATTGCTACTGTATCTCCAGAGGAATAGTTAAATGTTATGCCTGCATAAACCCCATTTGGTGGAATTGGCACTGGATTGGGCAACGGCACTATTGTAACCCTGCCACTGTCAACATCCTGCTTGATTTGACTATAAGGCACTGGCACTGATGCAAGAACAGCCCTATTGCTGTCCCACACTGTAACGTTAACAAAATTTCCGTTTCCTCCATCTTTGCCGACTCCGAATGCTATAGCAACTGCTGTTATGTAATTAAATCCAGAAAGCACAGAAGAAGAGAAGAAATCCATCTTGCCAATGTCCTGATAGCAGTTGTGTCCGGACACATAGGATAGCTGACCTGTACCCCCACACGAGGTAACATAAACAGTTGGTGTATCAATAGGGAGTGTGTCCGTGTTTGTGATGTTGAGACAGGAAGGAACTGGAAGAACAGTAATATAATTATATTTTGTCATTGTATCACAGCCATTGGCATTACAAGCAACTAAAGTTACATCATACGTACCAGGGGTATTATAAACAATATTTAACGGATTTTGTGCTGTTGAAGTTGCTGGTGTTCCGCCGGAAAATGTCCAATTCCACGAGGTCGGTGAATAAAGGGATTGGTCAAAGAAATTAACACTCTGTCCGGCATATATAGTTGTTGGAGTTCCGTAGAAATCAGCCACTGGAGGTTGGTTTGTTGCCGGTGGCTGGCATGCATTAGAGGACAGAAGAGGCGAAAGGAAATTGGTCACCACTGCGAGGGCTCTGGCTTTCTGGTCCTGTGTGAACATATTCATACAAGCATCATCTGAATAGTCCATATAGTTCATAAACATAATTCCGGGATATGTGGGTGAGCAGGCATCTGTAACAGGGAATGTGGGGCATCCATATGTAGCATCGGCTTGATTGGGAGTGTCACCACACTGATCAGAACCAGAGCAAGTCCCAAAATCATCCCCCCAGATGTGATACAAGTTCAGGCAATGTCCAATTTCATGAGTTAGTGTTCTATATAAATCAAAAGGTGGACAGGTGCCTGTAACAGTGCATTCATTAATAACCACGCCATATGTAGTGTGTGAAGGAGTGATCACTGTTCCACTTGGGAATTCAGCATAACCTAAAAGACCTCCGCTTAAAGGACCTATCCAGATATTGAAATATCTTGTTGGGTCCCAGGCATCCAGCCCGCCGGTACTAAAAAATTTAATGTCATCATTTGTTGAGAAGGAGGTTACAGAAGTTTGTCTTCTCTCTATTCCGGTGGTTGGGTTACCCAAGGGGTCCTGTTGTGCAAGGCAAAGCTCAATTTGAAAGTCTGCTGCGATTGATTTCCATACGCTTGGAGTGTTTGAAGTGTCACTATTTAAACGACGCAGGTCTTTATTTACTGCATCTATCATAGCCTGAATCTGTGCATCTGTGGGATTTTGAGAAGGAGAGTTATAAACCACGTGGACAACCACGGGAATAGTATAAACAACATTTTGTTGCAACCTGCTCAGGTCCATATTTTGAAGCCAAGTCTCAAAAGCTTGAATGAACTGTTGTCGCATAACCTCAAAGTGAGGGTCTGTTGCTCTCCGCCATTGATCATACTCATCAGTTGCACACCTGACATAATTACCAGAATTATTACTGGAATTATTTGAAGCGTTGTCAGGCAACACCATGTCGGGCAGTGTCCTTGTTATATAGCCAGTTATGTTTCGTTGAGCAAAAGCAATGTTAAACAGGAAAATGACTGTCATCAAAAAAGAAAATGTTCCCCCTTTACGCATCTTGACTGTATTTACATTGGCAAAGTTACATTTTTTTTAACAATCTGCCATGTTCTTCTGCCATAATGGGTATTAACCCCTGTTTTCCTGACTCCAGAACTTGTTTTATTATTTTGGTGAGTTCATTTATTATGATGGGTTTTTCAATTAAGTCAACCCAGCCTATCTGGAAGTCAATGACGGGCATCAAATTAGCCAGTTGTTTCATTATCTCTTTGTATCTGTCCTCAATTTGGTGCAAATAATCAATTGAAATTCCTGTTTCAAAGGTTCTGTTTCGGTGCTTAATTTGATGCAAATATCTTTCAACAGGAGCAGTTATTTTAACAATAACGTCTGGTTTCTTCAAACTTTTGTTCATTATGTAGTAAAGCCTTTCAAATAGAGTAAATTCTGCTTCTGGCAGGGTTACACCTGCGAAAACCCACGACCTAAAAAGGCTATGGTCACTAATAATAACTTGCTCAAATAGTGATGGTTGCAAGAGGCGACTAAGTTGTTCATAACGGAGGGCAAGGAATGATAATTCAAGGGCAAGAGCATACTTATTTGGGTCGTTATAAAACTGTTCCAGAAAAGGGTTTTTGTCAAAGGGTTCAAGGGCAAGGATTGAATTTTTCCAATATGGTGCTATCAAATGAGCGAGTGTGGTCTTCCCAGCCGCTATATTCCCTTCAATTGCTATATGGATTGTTGCCATTGTTAAACGTTAAACCAATAGACCAATTTAAGATAGAAAGAGTTTTGCATTGGTTGATAGTTATCAAGCCATTTGTCTGCCCGCCAAACAAGGAAAATGTCTGACATTGGAGCAAACCGCCACTGGAATCGGCTAAAGAAGGTTGCCCTATCCAGTTGGGTGTTATATTGAATAATGTTTGTCCAATACAATGTTGTTGTGAAAGTGATTGTGTTATCAAGGCTTATGAGCCACAAAGGTATTATCTGACCGTCCATCACGATGCGTTCGTGCCAGAGAGTTGAGGAAATTGTTGCATAGGGCACAAATCTATATCCCACGGTTGCTTCAAAGCTAGTTCTTTTACCTGTATAATAAGTTCCCGTTCCGGCTGACGTTTTTAGTGTCAGTTTGAACTGTGGAGGCGTTTCATAACCTATTTTTCCTTGCCATTGCTGGTATGTTCCCGGACTGATACGGGCTATTCCATAAATGTAGGTTGTAAAAGGAATTAAGTCCTCTGACAGCTCAAAATTGATGTAGATATTATCGCCTCTGAATGGTTTGATTGAATAGCCTGCACTGACAAATTTTCGCCATATTTGGTTATTGGCTGCAAATGCAGCAATTGCGCCTTCCAGACCTATTGAATGATTAATCTTTTTCCCGTAAAGTGTTCGTTCGCTTCTAACAAATGAGTTATAATATCCCTTTCTGACGAGTCTTCCTGTGGAGTCAGGATGATATTGCCTTGGGATGAAGCCAAGCCTTGGAACAAAGTTGTCTCCTACATAGGCGTTTTGAGTCAAGAAAAACCATTTTCTGGTCCTATACCTCACATAAAACCCTGTAGCAAAATTGTTTTGAGCTGGAGCATAAGTGTCTTTCGTCAAAGCGAAGAATACCGTTCCACGCCAGATGTCACTATTAGTTCTAAGATTATATTCAACGCCGAAGGTATGATTCTCTTCAGTTGCCGAGAACCCCTCAAATGACTGCCTTCCAACGTATTGAATTCTGAAAAAGGAGGGTTTATTAGCCATTTGTTGTATAGAGAACACTTCGTGGGTGTATGGCTTTATTCTGATTGTAGTATCAGAAAGGCTTATTTCCTTAGGACCTGTCTGGATAAGCATTATTCCCAGTCTTGTTGAGGAAGTCACTGAACCACTTAGTTTCAAACCAACCCAGATAGGGACCTGTTCATACCAATAGGGTGCCAGTTCATACATTCCCACTGTGCGTGAGAAGAAAATGTTTATGCCCCAAAGTCCGAATGAAGAAAACAAATCTCTGTTCTCTAAGAAGAACTGTCGTCTTTCGGGAACGAACACAGAGAAGCGAGATAGGTTAAGCACCTGCCTGTCCACTTCAACCTGTGAGAAATCGGGCAGTATAGTGGCATCAAGGGTCAAGGAAGGTGTTATCATAAATTTCAGGTCTCCCCCCGCAGAAAAGGTAATGCTATCTGTGTATGCCGATTGGGCATAAGGGATAAGTGACAGGTTGAGACCTTGAGGTGGCAATGCCGTGTCCCATTTAAGAAAGCCAGTAAAGAGTAGGTTGCTTATGTTATGCACATAGGGAACTGGTTGCCACGTTGACCGTTCTTGAACTTTCCAATTTACTCGTGCTGCGTTGATTCGCCACAGGGTGTCGCTCTCCCGATAGCGAAGTGTTTTAAAGGGAATTGCCATTTCTACGAACCAGAAAGAATCATTTTTGCTAACTGCCGAGAACCATTTGTTGTCCCAAGCGGTGCTGAGCCCCCACGCCCCCCCATTGACTATCAAGCCTTCACGCTGGGCACCATATGGACTTACCGCAAATCCAAAGCCGTATTGTTGATCCCCAGAGGGATTGAAAATGATTTGCACGGCATCGGTATTACGTAGTGAGAAATCCCGCTTTAAGTTCTCTGTAACGAAATATGCTGTTGAGGAATCCTGACATTTGAAGGCAACATAAAGGAAATTGCGATTATACACAAGGGCAAACCAAGTTTGATATTTTGCATATCCGCTATCCACTGGATAATTAAGATGAAATGAATTAAAAAATTTTGTTTCTCTCCATATTTTCTCAGATAAAATACCATCAATCTTGATTTTGTCTTCTATGAAATTTATGCTTATTGTGTCCTGTCCATTGACAGAAATCATTGTTAAAAGAAACATTACAGAACCACTAATGAAAATGCCTTGTTTCATACTTGCGAAGTTATGTTACTTTTTAGTTTGTAGTTTATTTCTTTTTCATTAACTTTGCAAAAAAAAGACTTATGTTCGGACTGTTTGGAAAGTTCAATGAAATACCCAAAAGACTTAAGAATGCACAGGAAAGGGTGAAACAGCTGATTGTGGAAGTTCGCAGTGAAAACGGTATTGTCTACGTTAAAATAAA
>JAJRPU010000190.1 GCA_024280615.1 Bacteroidota bacterium
ACCCACGACTGCTGAACAGTTGCCAAATCATTGCACAATGTCGGTGTGTCTGGTGCCATCGGTGGAACATATGGTGTAACCACTCCGCAATATATCCTTGACACAGACCTGTCCCTAAACTTGCAACATTGCCCAGTAGTGAAAGGCAACTGAACCAAAACAGTGTCATACTTCCCACTGTTCTTATACTCATACACAACCCACATCTCCGTCCCGCTCGCTGAAATCCAGTCAACAACTTGCCAATCCTCCGGATTCTGAAGGGTTTGACTGTCCACAAACGTGAAACGTATCGGATAATAAACAGTGTCGTTTAATCCATAGGTAACTATAAAGCGTCCATTGACCCCTATCGCTCCAACTGAACCCCAAACATAGCCGTTGAACTGATACTTATAATCAGAACCCAAATACCCCGGAAGCCATTGCCCTGGTGTCGTCCCGCTAAAAACATGATACCTGCTCCGACTACTGGTAAACGGCAAATCGCCCATCGCTACCAACAAATCATACAACTCACCCGCAAAACCACTTAACTCCTCGCCCTCACACTCGCAACAACTGGACAAGGGGTCTGAACACTGACCCGGACGGTCAAGGCACGAACCAGTAGCATTCAAACCTATCGCTCCATAGCCATAATAAACACTATCGTCTGTCTGAACAACAAAACGCAACATGTCGCCACCGCACCAACCACTGTCAACCCCAACACTCACCCACTCGCTTGATTGCGGAACTCCCGAAATAGTCAAATGCCACTTCCTACCAGAAGGCTCACATTCCAACACTACACTATTGTTTATCGCCCTCAACACACACATGGTGTCTACAACATCTAAACGAACATATGTCGGTATCTTATATATCGTATCTGCACCGATGCCCAACGGCAAATGAGCATTAACCAACGATAAGTACGCCCCAACTGGAACATCCAACTGGCACCGACGACGACACCCTCCTATGTCCAAATCTGTCCTTAGCCTCACCGAAACCCTCCCTTTGCCTTTAATCCATAGCCACACATCAGCACTGCATCCCTCTGCATCGCATCGAACATCACCTAAGCCTGTCAATGCAATGACCTCTTTCCATGCAACCGGCAACGACGAACGCAAATGTACAATAAAGCTATCTTAGCTATAAAATAAAAATACTATTGTGAAACCATAAAATCCACCTATCAAAAACGTGAAGCCAGAATCATAAAATTTATCAATACCATAATATACAATAGGGTATAAGTCTAATATATTAAGTTTTGAAAGTATCTTCTCTATTTCTTCATCTGAAAGACTTAAGAAGGGGAAAGATATAGATAATTGATAGTGTATATATTGATACCTTTCTAAATCACGTTGCTTTCCCCTTATAGCAAGTATTTTACCAAAAATACTAACCACTTCTAAATATTGCTTTAAAAGATAGTAACCATACATTAAAATAAGTCCAGTAATAAAAATCTCATAACTACGAAGCACCTCAATGCTAATGTTGTCAAATATGCCAAATACTAGTGGCAGATGTAGTAAAAATACTATAATAATTCCTTTAGCTAACCTTTTTACTTTAAAAAACCTACGCACAATACAATAAATCATAGTAGGTCCATTAATTATTATCAAGCGTGTTAGTTGAATGACTATCCTGATTATTTAAATTAGAGTTTTCATTTTGGCTTTGCTGAGAACCTGACGGCAGTTCTACCTTACAGTTTATTAAACCTTCCAAATATGACTCGGTTTGCTCCAACACACTACGTATATCACGTAGATACTTCCTAACTTCATCTACTGGTAGACCATAATCTGCAGTCTCGTCTAAGTTTTCCTCCAATGATTTAATATCTTCTATGCATTCCCTAACAGATTGCAAAACCTCTGCAACCTCTTCTAAGCTAATATCCCATACCCATGTATAAGAAACAAATATATTAGCAACAATAGGAACCTTAGGTGCTGTACCACTTTGCCCTTTCCCATAAGCAATATTTATTCCTACCTCGTCATCAGGTAATGAAGGTGATGTACTCACCCCCCATGAAAAATATTCAACAAAACCTATTCCCAAATTGCCCTCTCCTCCCCAACCTTCAATGTGTTCTCTTTGTACCCGCATCCCGGGGTACCAAGTTATACTTCCACCTCCACCCCCACTTGGCCAAACAAAACCACCTTTCAGCGAAAAGTACCAATATACTCCATTAACACCAGTATAGTCTCCCGTTATCATTATACCTGTCTCTCCGCCTCCCCCTAAAATTGCTCCGCCTTCTCCAAATCCTCCAATCATCAACACCCATAAACCCTCCAGCTCTACACCATACGTCACCATCCCATTCATATACCCATACCCACTCCACATCGGAAAACTATCTATTAGTGGTTCCACCTGATAAAACCTCGCTATCATCGGATCATAGTTGCGATACCTATAATACTGCCAGCCTAAATCAGCATCAAATAACTGACCTTGATAATTAAAGGGATATGGATTAACCGTCGTCAACTGCTTCTCCCAGCCATAGGGATAATAGTCATGAATACTTTCTATAAGTGGTTTATAATACGCAACAGTACTTCCATTATTTGACACAGGAACTCGCTGGTCTCTTATCACTACCCTCACATTACCCAAATGGTCAGTCAACTCATACTTCTTCATCGCCCTCAACACTCCACTACCACCTCCTCCAGAAGAGATTAACAAATGCACAAAGCCTAAACTATCCTCCTCAAAACATAACCGTGGCGGCGGGCAGTCTATCCACAGAACCCCACTGGGCTCCAAAATGCCTAACCTCTTCGTACCCTCATATATCGGAACATAATCTAACTTCAATTTTCTGCCATTTATCGTATATTTCGCCAACAATTGCCCTTGGCTGTTGTACACAAAAACTTGTCCATTTTGAGGTCCCTTGCCTTTAAAGAACCTGTAACCTGAGGGATTGTAATACATCTTAATCGTTCTATTGCCGATTTTTATTTGTTTCGGTTTATTGGAATATGTATAAAACACGCTCATATTGCGACTACTATCCCGCGTCATGTTACCAACAGCATCATAACTATAATTGCCCACAGGTTGAGTCCCTAAATCAATCCCTATAACCTGACCAACCCCGTCAACTATACGCTTTAGTCTGTTGTTGCGGGAAAGATTATAGTATTCATATGCCAACGAATCAAGCAAGTTGCCAGAGGCGTCATAGCGGGTTAATGAAAGAATATTGCCAACTAAATCATAGGAATACTTCGTTGAGTAATTCTTGCTCAGACTTGCCTCCCACTCTATTCCGTCAAATCCTGATAAAGTTGTTGCTTTCGTCAAGCGTCCCAGTCTATCATAACGAAATGAATAAGCAGTGTGCAATGTGTCTAAATTCAGGCTCCAAGAGGAAATCCAGCCTGTATAATAAGGTTTATAGAGATGTTGTGAACCTGAAATAATGGACGCTTCCAGCGGTGTGGTATTGGATTTTATCGGTTTATAATCGTTCGGATAATAGCGAAGTAATAAAGAAAACACATCACGAGCAAAATATTCATATCTGCCAGAAACTCCGTCTTGGCTTGGGTCGTTCTCTAAGATTTCTGAATTGATCGCTTTTAGCCAACCATCAAGAGTGTAGGCATAATCAAGTCCTTGCAACATCAAATCTTTTGGACGAATCTCGCGACGCATTAGTTTGCCATCTGGATAATACTTCAATGCACTCTCTAAAATCCAATGTTTTCCGTCCCGAGAAGTCCAAACATACTTTAGGTTACCCATGGCATCATAAGCAAAACGGTGCCTGAACTCGTCCCTCTTCCCTTTGTTATAAATCATCTCTTTCACCTTGCCACTTATTGCATCGTAAAGATACGTCATTTCAAATTTATAGTGCTTAAATCTTTTCAGCATTGGAATTTCGTGGACTTCTCGTTTTACTCTGCCCATTAGGTCATAGTCGTAATAAACAATATAATCAGGTGCCTCTGTGCCTGTCCATTTCTGCCATACTTTGTGGGTGGTTACACGACCGCGGAAATGCCCTGAAGTTATTGGGCTTCCTGTCGCCGATGTGTCGTAAACCTGAATAAACCTGTCCCACACAGTGCTTGTGTTTACCGGCACATTGTTAGCATATGCAAAATTAACAAAATTTCCGTTAAGTGTGGCAACGCCCCCTTCAATGGGACGGCTCAGGCTGTCATATTTGATGAAAGAAACCTTGTTTTCCGCACGTTGCCGTGCGTCTTGCGTCGCTATCGGTCTGTCGGCTGCGTCATACCATGTCAAGTCCGTGCCTCTGTCTGGATGATGCCTCATCCACACTTGGTTGCTGGCGGTGTAGCGCCACAGAACAACTTTCCGATGTCTCGGTCTAAGAGTGTCGCCCGTAGCCCTTGCCTGTGGAACCATCGCTGTGCTGTCGTCGGAAAGCATCCTGACGCCATCAGGCGGAACAACTGCCACACGGTTGCCCGATCGGTCATAATAATATAATGTAAAAGCAAACTCGGGCTGC
>JAJRPU010000191.1 GCA_024280615.1 Bacteroidota bacterium
CCCTTGAGGCAATATGTGATGGTGATAGAGGCAAATTGAAAGCCTCTTGAGGCAATATGTGATGGTGATAGAGGCAAACAGAAAGCCTCCTGAGGCAATATGGGATGGTGATGGAGGCAAATTGAAAGCCTCTTGAGGCAATATGGAATGGTGGTGGAGGCAAATTGAAAGCCTCTTGAGGCAATATGGAATGGTGATGGAGGCAAACAGAAAGCCCCTTGAGGCAATATGGAATGGTGGTAGAGGCAAACAGAAAGCCCTTTGAGGTAATATGGGATGGTGGTAGAGGCAAACAGAAAGCCCTTTGAGGCAATGTGAGATATTTAATATCCAAACCAGATGAGATTATTATTCGTAATTTAGAGAAAATGGTTTTTAATATGCGTAAAAGCAGCATAGCATTAAGAGTTAAGGAATTATTACTTGAACAGGGATTTGATCGTCAGCAGGCTGATGCCCTTGCCTTGGTATTTGATGAGATTTATCATTCTCAATTGGAGAATGTAGCAACTAAAGACGATGTTGATGAGATTAGGAATGATATTAAGATGCTTATCCATATGCTGGAAAAGCGATTTGAGGCTGTTGACAAGCGATTTGAAGACATGAACAAGCGATTTGAAGACATGAACAAGCGATTTGAGGAGCAATTACATTACATGGATAAGCGATTTGAGGAGGTATTACATTATGTAGACAAGCGCTTTGAAGATTTAAACAAACGAATCACCTTCACTCAATGGTTAATAGTCCTGCTTTTCACCGCTTATACTGGAATAATTTCTTTTGTTATAACTTATGTGCTTCCTCATATTTTGAAATGAGTTTTGGCTTTAAATAATAATTTGTTATTGGCATCTTCACTTGTGGCAAAAGTCAAAATACAGCCTAAAACATAACTTTGCTTAAAATTTAGAAGCACTATGGCAAAAGACCCTCTCAAACCACTAATATCGCACGCCAAAGAATATGGCTTTGTCTTCCCTTCAAGTGAGATTTACGGTTCGCCGGGTGCCCTATACGATTATGGTCCCTATGGTGTGGAATTGAAAAATAACATTAAGACCTACTGGTGGAAAGCAATGGTTCAGGTTCACGAGAACATAGTTGGTCTGGACAGTTCCATTTTGATGCATCCTCGGGTGTGGGAAGCCAGCGGGCACGTGGACGCCTTCTTTGATTTCTTCGTGGATAATAAAGTTACTGGGAAACGCTATCGGTTTGACCATCTCGTTGAAGAACACATTGCCAAACTTGAAAAGAAAGGCAAGAAAGAGGAAGCCGAAAGCCTGCGACAACAACTGGAAAAAGCCCTCTCTGAACAAGACACGGAATATATGTATGAAGTCCTTGTTACGAACGATATACGAGACCCTGAAAGCCCTGATAAGACAGAATGGACACCAGTTAGACATCTTAGATTAATGTTTGAAACCAAGTTGGGAGCAGCAGAAGACGCAATAACCGCCTATCTACGTCCCGAAACAGCTCAGGGAATATTTGTCAATTTCCTAAATGTTCAAAAGACTGCCCGGCAGAAAATTCCCTTCGGGATAGCACAAATCGGCAAAGCGTTTCGGAATGAGTTGATTGCCCGACAGTTCGTAATGCGAATGCGTGAGTTTGAACAGATGGAAATGCAATTCTTTATCCGACCCGGAGAAGACGAACACTGGTTTGAAGTGTGGAAGGAAAAACGACTCAAATGGTATAAAGCAATCGGAATCCCAGAAGAAAAACTTAGGATTAAACCACATGACCACCTCGCTCATTATGCCAAGGCAGCAGTAGACATTGAATATAAATTCCCTATGGGCTTCAAGGAAATAGAAGGCATCCACGCTAGAACAAACTTTGACCTGTCCAGACATCAGGAATTCTCTGGAAAAAAACTTCAGTACTTTGACCCTGACCTTCAAGAAAGCTATGTGCCTCACGTGGTTGAGACATCAGCGGGATTAGACCGGGTCTTCCTCGCCATCTTTAGCGAAGCACTAACCACTGAACAACTAGACGGTGGGAAGCAAAGAACAGTACTAAAACTCCATCCAATCCTCGCACCAATAAAAGTGGCTGTCTTCCCACTGGTCAAAAAAGATGGGCTTCCAGAAAAGGCTCGCGAAATCTTTAATCAACTTCGCTTTAAATACATGTGCTTCTACGAAGAAAAAGACTCCATCGGAAGACGTTACAGGCGACACGACGCCATCGGAACACCCTTCTGCATTACAATTGACTACCAAACACTTGAGGACAACTCAGTTACTCTCAGAGACAGAGACACCATGCAACAAGAACGAATCCATATCCACGAACTGGAACAACGCCTTGACGAACTCCTTGACTGGAAAACCTTATTGCAAAAAGTTGTTTGAAAGTGATTTTTGCCATTTTGCTGTTTGAATGAAATTGTGTATATTTGTAATCAGAAAATGTATAATGATGGTTGGGCAAGAACAACAAACAACAAACAAACTTTTAGTCCTTCTAGTGACTTTACTTGGTGGCTTTATTATCGCAAATAATAGTATGGCACAACTTCAGGGAAGGTATTGGTATTGGGAGTGTAGGGAAATAGGAGAACACACAACAGGAGGCATTGAGCAATACTCTGAATATATTGTAAAAGACCCGGTACGTATAAAGCGTCAAAAGGATTAAAATCTTAGAGCCATGCAAGGAAGAGGACTGTTTGTGTGGGCGGTTGCGTTTATTTCTTATTTATCCTTTTCCCAGCCTGTCCACTGGGGCTGTTATTCTTTAGAAGATGCTTATTATTACGCGTTTGGGCATGATTATCCGGAGTTTATTTTCTTAAAAGCGAGCGGTACTCCATATCCGAATTTATATTTATATCGGAGCACTCAATGGGTAAACGCAAGTGATAATATAATTAATAGAGGCAAGTTTGATGACGTAAACCTAACCTATTTTTTTCTTGATGTTGAGAATTTCAAACTAACAAAAATTGATAGCAATAGGTATTTCATTGTTGGTGAGTCATCTTATCCCGGACCAGATGATGTACAACTATTGATATTTAACTTAGAGCCTTTTGTCCCGAGAATTGACGTTATGTATAGTAAATATGTGGGGTTCGATTATAACTATTTCTCAGTTGCAGCATTTCCTTACTCCACTGATTCCCTTCTGTGGATTATTGGATATTACTTTCCGGGCTATAATCATTCGGGTTCTGCTACAGAATTGATTTTTACAAAGGTTCCATCAACAGCCGGGAATCCCGGACAGATTACCGCGTATCATATTGACACAACAAAGTTCATAGTTTTTTATGCCTATAATGCTGTTCAATTACCAGACAGTACTGTTCTTATTTATGGTTCCATAAGACCCTTAGGTACAACTAAGTTTCACGGTGCTATAGCAATTTATGATTTGAAAAATCCTTCTAATGGCATTGCTGGAATGATGTATAATTTTGATACCACTATTACGCAATATGTTTTCATATCAAACTTAAGTTTGTTAAACGATTCCATCTTACTGGCTCATTTCTCTTACAAGACCGACACTTCTAATGGCACTGGAATAGCTTTGTTGAACCGATTTAGTCTCATCCCATATCAAATATGGAAGGTAAGCAACAGGAGAGATTTGAGTAGTGTTGTCTGCTCAGACACCTCTTTCTACTTAGTAGAGAATCAGTACACGGGATTTGTTGTCATGAAAATAGGCTTATCTGGAAAGCTGATTTCTTCTGCTTTTGTCAAAAGAAATTACACAATTGACTATTTAATTCGAGACCTCTGGGTTGACCCATACGGTAATCTCTGGGTCAATTTCAACAGTCAGGACACTATTAATAACAAGAGCATACACACTATATATGTTCATGCCCCAGACCATGGAAAGAATGCAAATAGGTGTTGTGACATATTTGTTGACACAGTTAATAGAAGTTTAACACCACTCCAATGGACCTATGTAATGTTTGATACCCTGTTTAAAGCAGGA
>JAJRPU010000192.1 GCA_024280615.1 Bacteroidota bacterium
GGCATTGTGCATATTGCACCGGCACATGGTGCTGACGACTTCGCCGTTGCCAAGAAGGAAGGATTGCCAATGATTCTGCGTATTGACAGGGAAGGTCGGTTTACTAAGGATGCCGGTGAGTTAGCAGGACTTCCAGTGAAGGACTTCTATGATGAAGGGGCACCGGATGTTGATCAGATAATTCTTAAAAGACTTCTTGAGGAAGACAAAGTGTTCAAAACAGAAAAATATGAACACAACTACCCACACTGCTGGAGAACAGATAAACCTGTTATCTTCTATCCCATCAGGTCTTGGTTCATAAGAGTAAGTCAGTTCAGAGACAGGCTTATTAAACTAAATAAAACGATTTGGTGGCAGCCGCCCGAGGTGGGAGAGGGACGCTTCGGCAAATGGCTTGAAAATGTTATTGATTGGAACCTATCCAGACAACGATATTGGGGAACACCTTTGCCAGTATGGACAACAGAAGATGGCAAGGAAGTTAAAGTCATAGGTTCTTTGGAAGAACTAAAGCAGGAAGTCCAGAAATCAATAGAGGCAGGATTTATGAAGGAACAGTTGTCTGAAAATTTTGACCCACACAGACCCTATGTTGATGAGATAATACTTGTTTCGGACAGCGGGAAGCCGATGCGTCGGGTCACAGACGTTATTGACGTATGGTTTGACTCCGGGGCAATGCCCTTCGCTCAATGGCACTACCCATTTGAAAACCAAAATATATTTACGGAAAGATTCCCTGCCGATTTCATAGCGGAAGGGATTGACCAGACACGGGGCTGGTTCTACACGCTTCATGTTTTAGCAACACTACTTTTTGACTCTGTCGCCTATAAAAGCGTGATTGTTAACGGGCTTGTCTTGGACAGACACGGCAATAAGATGTCTAAGCGATTGGGCAATGTAGTGGAACCCATGTCGCTATTTGAGAAATACGGAGCTGATGCCGTCAGATGGTATATGATGGTTGTTAATCCACCGTGGGAAAACCTGCGGTTTGATGCAGAAGGTCCCGCAGAAGTCCTTAGAAGATTTTTCAGGGCATTGTTTAACACATATCAGTTTTTTGCCCTTTATGCCAATGTGGACGGGTTCAGATATGAAGAAGACGACATTCCTTATGAAGACAGACCACTAATGGACAGATGGCTACTGTCAAGAATCCAAACCTTGATTAAAGAGGTTGAGAAAGCCTATGAAAACTATGAACCTACTACCGCCGCCAGACTTATACAAAGATTTGTTATTGACGAACTGAGCAATTGGTATGTGAGACTGTCCAGACGCCGATTCTGGAAATCAGAATACAACACAGACAAAATTTCTGGATTCCAAACGCTATGGAAAGCCCTTGAAACAGTCGCTAAACTAATGGCACCATTAGCACCCTTCTATGCAGACAGACTATACAAAGACTTGCATGAACCAGTTGGGCTGGACAGCAAGGAATCAGTCCATCTGGAAAGGTTCCCAACACCCGATGAATCAATGCAAGACAAAGAGTTGGAATGGGCTATGGATTTAGCACAGAACGTTGTGCACTTGGCTCTATCCCTGCGAAAGAAACACAATGTCAAGGTGAGGCAACCCTTAGCCAAGCTGCTTATATTATCTTCCGATGAGAAAGCCGCTGATTATGTGGCAATGCTTGAAGACATTATTAAAACCGAAGTGAATGTCAAAAATGTGGAAGTAGTCAAAGACACAAGGCAGTGGGTGCGTAGAAGACTAAAGCCACGATTCAACAAACTAGGTCCACGCTTTGGAAAGAAAGTCAAAGAAGTGGCTAACTTGATTAACACCCTTGACCCAGACACAGTTGAGGAATTTCTGAGTAAAGGAGAATGGACATTCACGCTTTCAGATGGAGAGCAAGCAACTATCTCAACGGATGACGTAGAAATAATTCATGAAAACATTGAAGGTTGGATAAGCGATTCAGAAGGTCCCATAACAGTGGCTCTTGATATTAACATTACAGATGACTTGCTACATGAAGGAATGGCTCGTGAATTGGTCAATAGAATTCAGAAAGTCAGGAAAGACCACAACCTTGACGTAGTTGACCGAATAAAACTCTTTATTGAAAACAAAGATTGGATAAAGCCAGTGATAGAGAAATTTAGCAACTACATAAGAAATGAAACACTTGCCACCGAAATAGAACTCACCGACCAACTCAATAAAGGCACTGAAGTGGACGTTTATGGTAAAACAGTGAAAGTTGATGTTGTCAAGATATAAGAGCATTACGCCTTATGTAATCCTTGTTCTTTTGTTGCTTACTATTGATCAGGTAACAAAGATTTGGGTCAAGACAAATATGCGTCTTGGTGAAGAGATCTTTATATCACCTTGGTTCAGGATTCACTTCACTGAGAACCCGGGGATGGCATTCGGAATCCTTATAGGTGGCGAAACAGGGAAAATGCTGCTTAGCATAATTAGAATAATCCTCTTCTTCTTCTTCTCATATTTGCTTTACAAAGAAATCCAGAGAGGGGCACCAAAACTAATAATAATCGGACTGGCATTTATTATTGCCGGGGCTGCTGGAAACCTTGTTGATAGCCTATTCTACGGAATCCTCTTCACCGAAAGCACATACTGGGAGGTAGCACGCTTTGACCCTTCAAACGGATATAGTTCCTTCCTCCACGGTAAGGTAGTTGATATGCTTTTCTTTCCTATCTGGCAGGGAGAACTGCCCGAATGGATGCCATTCATCGGAGGGGAATACTTCATTTTTTTTGAACCCATCTTCAATCTTGCTGACACCTTTATCACAGTCGGATTTATTATGTGGCTGGTCGGAAGCCTCTTCTTTGACAAACGGCAACAAAACGACACTACTAGCCAAACCCATCAACTATGAAAAAGTTAGTAACTGTCTTACTTTTGTTTATTCCATTTTCCGTTATGCTTAGCCAAAACGCCGAACAAAAAAGCCCGAACACTCAACCTGCAAATTTTGAGCAAACATTAAGCACTGACACGCTTAGCGACACACTTTCCGGACCAAAACCACCAACTCTTAGAGGAACAACAGTAATTCCCTATTCCAAAAGGAACATTAGATTAAGGAATCAAGGGTTGCAACTGATGAAACTTTCTTCTTTTGAAAATTGCAATAGTTCATTACGCTA
>JAJRPU010000193.1 GCA_024280615.1 Bacteroidota bacterium
CCTTTCCGACACGGTGTCGTGTGCCATTCGGATTGCCACTCCTCACAACCATCTGCACACAATCAACAAACCGCTATTCCTCTGGACGGTCAAGTTTGAAGATGATAAGTTTTTTCTTGAAAGAGACGGTGTCTTCTTGCCAGCACTTCAACTACTCCTCTCTTTATTAATCGCAATTTTTGTAATGGTTCTTCTATATGAAAAATTAAAACTCTTGTCTGTTTTATTATTTATTTTGCTTTCTTTTGTTTCCGTTGAAGGTGGAAGCATACTTTTCTCTTCGGGACTATACGGAATTTCCGTTATTACTCCCTCATTGGGAATAATCATCATCGCTTTGTTATCAATTATGCTCATTGCTTTAACTTACAAGCATGTTCACAACAGATTTTTACGTCTTTTCTTTGCTTCTATCTCTGGTTATTCGCTATATGTCGTGCTTGAGATATTAACCTTTTATCCATATTTTCCGATGTTTTCTCAACTGCCATTATTAAAGGGAATTCCGTTAATAATCTGGCTGGTGTGGCTGCTTGCCCTGATAACGTTTGTTATATCCTCCCGCCAGATAGTAAGGTTCTATGGTGTTTATCATATTTCAGCATTTCCTATATCAGTAGCAGTGTTTTCCCTTATTGCTAACACTGTCTCTGAATTGTCGCTTGGGATAACTATTTCCTTTTTGTGGACTGTGATGTATATTTTATGGTATAAAGGTTTCAAGTTGAGAAGGTGGTTTCCTGCTATGATTTCCAGTTCGGTTATTTTAAGCCTTCCTTTTAGTTTATATATAACAATTTCTGTTAAGGACCATGTTTCCAAACAAATAAAATGGCTTGCGGAAGAGAGTGTTCAGTGGCGTGACCCTCTAATTGAATTCGCACTGCTAAACAACGAACCAATTGAAAATACCGATTTTATTCAAAATGAGTTTTTGATTGACAGCACAGAAAAAAACATTTTATTGATGGGTGCCACTCAAGTGATGGACAACCTATGGTTCAGATGGAAACCGCTTGAACTGTCCATTTCATACATTCACATCAGCGACACAGTTGACGGAATGCTTAAAGTCAAAGTTCTCAAAAAATTCCTATCTCCTTTTTCGCCATTCACTGCCTTGCTTGACTATGACCATTCACTGCCTTTGCCAGACCTGTCCATTGCCCTTTATGAACGGGACACTCTCCTGATTGCCAAAGGTTCATATCCATACCCTTACAAGTTTCAGCCTCACGATTCGCATGGCTATTGGCTTCACACTTGGGTTTCCAGCGGTTCCACAGCCCTACTGTTTTCGTTACCTTTCCTTCCACATAAGGAAACATTTCAATGGTTTGTTTTTATAACTCTCCTTGTAATGGCTATATGGGTTTTGAGAAGGTGGCGGATGCCCGTTTCCATACACAGGCGGTTCGCCATTGGTTTCATTGGTGCCACAACTGTTCTGTTTGGTATAATAGGCATCTTACTGATGGGATTTTTTGACGAAGAGCAAAGAGAATTACAGCGTCGTGAAGTGAGAAGATGGCTTGAAGTTGGCAGTCATCAATTGCTTTATGATGCTCCAACCAGTTTGTCTTTCACTCTTTCCGATGCAGACATAGCCCTTTACGATGAGTTTGGTTGGCTCTCCTACACTTCGCAACCTGTCCCGTTCCTCCGCGGTCTGAAGGGTTTCAAAATGCCATATTCCGTCTGGAAAAGGCTTTACAGTGGCGAACCTTATGCTATCATAACCGACGGCAGGTTGTCTGGAACTTCATTTGCAGAAGGTTATCGGCTCGCTCAATGCTCAAACAAGCCTTGCTTTCTGTGGATTCCATCCTATGGCTTGAAACTCCTGTGGGCAAAGGAAGTGTCATGGTGGTTTGTTGTGATAGCCACATTGTTTATCCTGTCACTCATCGCTTCGTATTATGCCTCCCGATGGTTAGCACTATCTCTCTTACAACCAGTTCATAGAATAAGAAAAGCATTACTTGAATATGGAAAGGGACGAACGCCTCAGATACGAACCACTGACATAAGTCCTGAACTGAAACCTGTCGCTAATGCTATAAACACTATGATTGGACAGCGAGAACGATGGCACGAACAACAGATTCAACTCCAACGACTAAAAGGTTGGCAGTCCCTGGCACGACAGGCAGTCCATGAAATAAGGAACTTGCTCACGCCCATGAAACTGCTTATTCAGAAAAACATATTGAAATACAAACAAAACAATCAAATATATTCTGACTTAAAGCAATTGGAAAAGCACATTGAACGAATGGAAAAATTAAGCAACGATTTCTCTTCGTTAAGCAGACTTTCAAAACCAGACCCTCAGCCCGTTCAGATACACAAATGGCTAAACGAATTTGTGAAAAGCAATCCATTCCCCATTGAAGTTGACATTAATGTTGAGGAAGCCAATGTGATGGCAAACACAGAAGCACTATCAATCATTTTCCGAAACATACTTAAAAATGCTATTGAAGCAAATGCTACAAAAGTTGATATATACGGCAAAGAGACAAACGGCAAATATGTGTTGGAAATAAAAGATAACGGAAGTGGTATGGACACAGAAACATTGAAAAACGTTTTTCTGCCAGAATTCACAAGTAAGAGTTCAGGAATGGGGGTCGGAATGGCTATTGTAAAACATCTTATCACAAGTATGAAAGGCGATATTGAAGTTTTCAGCGAAGAAGGACAGGGCACAACAGTGGTAATATATCTGCCTCTAAAGTCATAACCCAAATTCTGAATAGTTAATCGCTGTCAAATACAGTGATATTAAGGGATTGGTGTATGTGTTAATTTTTTTGC
>JAJRPU010000194.1 GCA_024280615.1 Bacteroidota bacterium
TCAAACCACTTGGTAAGGAACCTCTGGACTGCGAGTGCTGACCCGATGGCATCTCCATCCGGGTTGCGATGAATCAAAATGGCTATATTACGTTTGTTTGAGAAGAACTCTCTTAGCCTGTCAGCAGTGTTCATAGTGGCTGTTTGAATCTGAGCAGTGCATCGATTACGACGTCCATTTGCTCAGGAGCGATAAAGAACACCTGTCCTTTGTTCTTAACTACCTCTTCAATCAGGTCATCTACGATATCGGCATGATAATCCCAGTTTTCGGTATCTGCTGGTTTTTCAAAAACAATTTGGAATGGGTCGTCTTTGTGTGTCCATGCCTCCTTCCTGAATCCTTCTTTGACCAAAAGGGTTTGAACTGCTGAAAGCAGAGATGCCTTCCAGGTTTCCTCCACACCAGTGCTGACCCGTCCTAATTTATAAAACTCTTCTTTTCTGGCAAGTTGTCGTTTGTGTTCTTCACGAATCCACTCCAAAACCAGTTCTCTGTATCGTTTCCTGAGGTCTTCGGAAAGTGGGTCAAAATAGTCTCCTGTAAGAATCTTGTAATTTTCCTTAGGGAATGGTTCGTTTTCTACTATTCGGTTCACGTAATTCTTCTCTTTGTCGTTGCAAAGGACTATGACAGGCAAGTTTCCTGCAGGAATAAGGTAAGTGTGAATTATGTATCTGAGTCGTTGGGCAAGGGCGTTGAAGAATTTTCTTTCCACAAGGACTGTTGGGTCAGGAGCACGGTCCCCCTTAGTGAATGTCTCATAGTCAATGTCAATAAGTGTTTGATATAGTGTCTGGTCGTCAACAGGCGTCAACTCTTCTCCAACGCCGGTATATAAAGGGGTTTCTTTACGGCTAATGAGCAAGACCCAGAAAGGCTGATATCTATTAATAGTCAAGAGTAGGTCTCTGACTTCATAGGTTGTGTCAACAATAACTTTTTCTCGGGGTTCAAAGGGCAGATGGAAAACTACATATTTATCAGGCGTTATGTAAACAGCCAATCCGGGAGGTATGTGACTAAGGTCAAAACCAGCAAGGAATTTATCTATCTGTGCTTTCAGGTTCTGTAGAACATTATTATCATGAACTAGCTCTCGTGCCTTCTCTAATGCCGATTTCAATTCGTTTTCAATAATTGTCTTATTTTTCTTTCGCAGTGCAGGGTCATCACGCTCCAGTTTTTTAATAAGAGAAATAACTACTGATTCTTTCTTACCAAGTAAATCCCGCAACTGTTCATGTAGAAATATACTTTTTTGCATCATTGCACTTCTTTTTGTCAAAGATAAAGCATATCTTCTCACGTTTAATGAGCCAAGGCATTAAACCCTCCTTAAAAACTCTCATGGTATATGAACAGAGAAAGAGTTTACATTTAATACGAATAATTATGTTAAGAATATTCGTTGCATATAAATCAGTTAATCCACATGCCCTTTAATCGGCTTTCTTGCCTCTTCCTGTTGTTTCTTTCTGGAAAAGATATGAAACAGTGCTGTCCAAAATGGTTCTTTCGCTTTCTCCTTCTTTATTTTCGGCTTTTTGCCCAGCAAGTCCGATAGGTCTGGACGACCGGCATCCACCCACGCAGAATACCAATAACTACCAACTCGTTTTACTGACGCTCTGTAGCGACGCTCCACCATCCCATTTAACAAACTGTCATAAATGGCAAGAAATTTGGGCGAATAACTTCTAAATTGTCTACTACCTCGGGACACATAGACATATTTACACCCTTCATTACACAATTGAGTAGCAATTCGTTCCAGCATCAGCACACTATCTACCTTTGAATGACTTTCCAAGATAATTGTCCAAGCCATCTCAAGGGGGTCATCTATATAAAAAGCTTTTCCAACATAAGGATTGTATTTTTCTCCGAAGTTCTCTGGAAGTCTTGATTCCCATAGAGCATGAATTCCATGTTGCCCTGTTAATTGCCCATTATAGTTAGCTGTGGTGTGCAGAGGAACGTGAGCATCGGCAACATAGTGTCCCAAGTCAGCACTGTACTTAAGAATTGCACTCAAATCTTTACGCTTAAATGCATTTACGAGTTTGTAATACCATTGCTGGATTGTCCAAGGAAGGATACCGTGTTCATATAGGGAATCGCCATATTTAGCATAGGCACTATCCCAAGTTTTAGGAATATCAAAATTTGGATATTTTCCATATTTATCAAGGTCTATGTAGTGTCGTGGAGCCTCATTAGGGTCAATATATCTGCGTCTGTCTGGGGCAGGGGCTTGCTCCTTGATGTATTCATGATGTTTTTTATACAACAAAGCCATTTCCTTGGGCAGGGTAAAAACGGCGTAATAATTAATATGTCTATGTCCCCAGAATCCCCATTCAATAAATAATGGCAGAGACAGAAACCCAATGATTAGATATACAATTTTTTTCTTCATGACTTGCTTTCACGGTTCAAGTTAGGCAGTTCACAAAGCATTGATTCAAGGTCTTGAGGCAGCATGTGTCCCATTTTATCCCGTTTAGTAACGAGATATTTAAGGTTGTATGGATTGGGCGGAATGGGTATTGGCACGTTTTCAACTATTTGTAGCCCATATCCCTCCAGCCCAACTCTTTTCTTTGGATTATTAGTGAGCAGTCTTATTTTTCTAACCCCTAGATCTCTTAAAATTTGTGCCCCTATGCCATAGTCCCTCTCATCCATTTTGAAACCCAGTCTCAGGTTTGCTTCCACCGTGTCCAAGCCTTCATCCTGCAATTTATACGCTTTCAATTTGTTAAGAAGTCCTATTCCCCTGCCCTCTTGGTTCATATACACAAGCACTCCCTTGCCTTCCTCGGAAATCATTTGAAGTGCTTTCTGCAATTGGTCTCCACAATCGCATCTAAGGGAACCCAACACGTCGCCAGTGAGACAGGAAGAATGAACCCTTACGAGAACTGGTTCTTCTGGTTCCCATTGACCTTTCACGAGAGCCAAATGTGTCTGTCCTGTCGTAGTCTGTGTATATGCAATGAGTTTAAAATGCCCATATTTAGTAGGCAATTCCACTTCAACTTCTCTTCGTATAAGGCTTTCGGATTTGATACGATATGCAATTAAATCTTTAATAGTAATTATTTTTAAATTAAACCTCTTGGCTATTTCCATCAGGTCTGGGACCCGTGCCATAGTTCCATCATCCTTCATTATCTCAATAAGCACCCCCCCGGGCTTCAGCCCAGCCAGCCTAGCCAGGTCCACTGCCGCCTCGGTGTGCCCGGCTCTACGCAAAACACCACCTTCCTTAGCCCGTAGTGGGAATACGTGTCCGGGTCGTATAAAATCCTCAGGCTTGGAATTAGGGTCTATCAATGCCCTTATTGTTCTTGCCCTGTCATACGCCGAAACCCCCGTAGTTACCCCATCTCCTTTATAATCCACTGCAACAGCGAAAGGCGTCCCAAAATGAGAAGTGTTCTGATGAGCCATTGGATAGAGGTTCAACTCATCGCATCTGCTCTCTGGCAAGGCAACACATAAAATTCCCCTTCCGTGCTTAAGCATAAAATTTATCTTCTCCGGTGTAACATGTTCAGCAGCCATTATAAAGTCCCCTTCGTTCTCCCTGTCCTCATCATCAACGACAATGACTATATTTCCTTTCTTTATTTCTTCCAGAGCCTCCTCAACCGTGTTGAACTTTATGTCTTCACCCATTTTTTTAAAACCACTTTGTTAAATACAACACTTTATTCTGGGTTTGAGTTCATAGGGTTATCTCTCGTTTAGTAGGGTTCCACACACCCCTTTGCTTCTTAAATAAAAAATCAAAAAATCCCATTAGCAATCCAGCATTTAGCACCAAGAATCTAACAACAAGGTTTCGTAATGTCTTAGTTAAATAAATAACAGACAACACCAATAATAAAGCAATTCCGATTATAGGGATTTGTATTGTCAAACCAACCAAGGAAATTATAATTCCTAAGAGCCACACCGGACCAAGCCATCTCAACAACTTATGAGAAAATAGAACAAACAAAAACGATAGTGGGAACTTAAATATTCTGATAATCAGCCACTTAACTATTTGCCAGTTGCCAGCAGCAATCCTCCTCCTACGAAGAAACTCCTGCAATACATTAGTAGGAACAACATAGGAAGACGTATTCCTACAAACCTTTGTTCTATAGCCTTTCATAACAACCTGTAATGTAACGAACAAATCATCTACAACAAAGTTTTCAGGAATTGGTACATACAAATTTCTTTTCATGGCATACATATTTCCGAAAGCACCAGCACAGTAACCAACCACTAACGATTCATAGCACTTAAGCCTGATTTCCATATCAAAATATATTCCCTCGTTTGAACCCTGCACCTTCACCCATGGCATAGCAATACCAGCATCTTCATCTCTCAATGCCGATACCAATACTTCAATAGCATTGCTATCAGAAAACGTCTTCACGTCTGTGAGCACAATATACTTTATGTTTTCGGGTAATAATCTCACTAAGTCATTTATAGTTGAAGCCTTCCCCCGCCTCGGAAAGAAAAAAGCATTAACATTATTATACTTACTTCCCAATTCTTCCAAAATCCGGTTTGTTTCGTCTGTTGAACCATCCGACCCCACAGCAATCAAAACCTCTGTGCCATATTTCAGTTTTAGCAATTGTTCCACACGTCTCCGCAAAAATTTCTCTTCATTGTAAACCGATATTACCACGGCAACCTCCCTCGGATCAATGCTTTCTTCCTTGCATACACATGCATCATTACCACCCACTTTAGCCCAAAGCCACATCAGCAAAGGATATATAAGATAAGTATATGCCAATGCCAGAAAACCAACTATTCCAACTCCATAAATCATTTCCATAAGCAAGTTCAAACTTAAAACTTTTTGGCTCCACTTTTTGTTTAATAGGAATGCCTGCCCCGGTAGCTCAGTTGGCAGAGCAGCGGACTCTTAATCCGTGGGTCGCAGGTTCGAATCCTGCCCGGGGCACTTCTTATTTATATTTATATTGCATAAAGAAAAAGCACAGAAGACACCGAGCATGGCATAATATACACAGAGTAAAAGCTCAAAAAAACTCTGTGAAACTCGTATGTTGCAATTAATGATGATTGTGCTAACTTTAAACTGTCATTAAGCTATAATGGTGGGGAGGCAAGGAGCGTCCTGAACCTCGGTACGCACACAGCGATACGGAAACAGAGAACCGACCTCTCATTTTTTTACAAAAGCCTGGACAAGATATCAGATATCCTACACAGTTTAAACGGTCTTAACACCGTCGCGAAAGAGTTTCCAACTCAAATTTTACATAAAAAACTCTTTTTCTCCGATCAGTTGTGGTTGTATAATACCTCTGAAGCAAAGGTGTTCGTTATAAGGGAAAAACCTGCAGATGGCAGGATTGAGCGCATTTTTAGTACTGCTGAAATGGTATAAACATAAAAAACTTCCAAAGCTGACAACTTTTCAAGTTCATTGAGCCCTTAGAGGATTTGAGTAAGTATATGGAAAGAGCTATTGAAAATGAAGAATTGTCAGAGGCGTAGATTAAAACCCCGTATTCACCCCTTTTTTAAGGATGATTATGAAAACGTTATCATCTCTATGTTAAACGAGTTGTCAGAAGGACTGCA
>JAJRPU010000007.1 GCA_024280615.1 Bacteroidota bacterium
GCAAAGATAAGACAAAATTTAGAATTAGCAGAAGGATTGTCAGGGTCATACTCAACTTTTCATTACGCAAAACAAGACAAAATCAACCAAAACACTTGATAAAACTGGCTTTCTTGACCTTTACCCTGCGTAACTCGGGATTAAGTTTCTTAGACGAAATCCTAATAGTGGAATAAAAGTAAGTATTTGTACGGATAATCCCGGTATTATAAATGCAACTTCTGTATTAGAACATCAGGTTTTCCTAAGAAATTTGTATAATCAGTGATATAGTTTTAATTGCTTAATAGCATTTCTACCCTAAAAATCCACACTCAACGAAAAGTTCAATCGGGAGGGCAGGAGTTGGCTGTTCACTACTGGGTAGGCAACGTCTACGCGGAAGAAATATCCAAGGAGAATCATTCTAACGCCCCAGCCCACTGAGTATATGTATGGTTCTTGGTAGTAGTTTACAATCAGTGTTATGGGACCGCTTTGGATGACCTGTTGGTTGTGCGGGGCGTCTTCTGCGAATGGGTTCGTACCGACCCAAGCCATTCCGGCATCAAAAAATGTAATGAATTGTATGTTTTGCATGAATGTGGATGACTTAAACCAGTTCAGGTCCTTAAAGACCTGCCATCTGTTTTCTAATGAAGCCATCGCGTATGAATCACCATTACGAATGTTAATAGGGAATCCTCTCAGTGGAGTGGCAATTGCCATATATCCAAAGTCTATTCCTTCAGGTAGAGGCGTTTCGTATGAGAAAGAAGGATTTAGCCAGCTGTCCACACCCCCAATAGTGAAGAGGACTCTTCGTGGACCGAAGGAATGCCCCCCTGCTATACGTAGTGCAGATATAAGAAATTTCCGCCATCTGAGGTAATATCTGGCGTCCAAGCCAAGGACAAAGAAATAATCTTTTTGAGGTTCCACAATGGGCACCTGCCTGTTTACTTTAGTTATCCTGCGACGGGCTTCAAACCAGACCTTTCCTCGGAATCCTTCACGAAGGTTGGTAACCAATGGCAAAGAGTTGTCTATGACAAATTCCCCTTTGAGGAAACCCCACCATTCAGGAATGTCTTCAATAACAAGAGGAATTAAGTCAACAGACCGAACAGTTAATCGGTCATAGCGAACGCCGTAGTGAAATCTGAAGCCCACGGGCTCACTGATAGGAAAGATAATGGAATGCTGGAACAGATGTGTCCTGATGCGTAGCGGAACAGGGACAAAAGCAAATGGAGTAAGGTCAACTTGGTCCTTTAAATTTCTATGATAGAACAAGAATTTATGGTCTATGCGTTTCCTCACCGATTCATACACCAAGAAATACTCAATGTTCTTCAAATTGGTAGATATTCTTAATCCGCCCCAGAACCGATAGTCTTCCATCAGGTCTGAAATAGCATATTGCAACACAGGACTCAGGTCAGGCAATGGATAGTTATTACCAAGAGTTGCCAAAGGTTGATATGGAGTGAAATAAATAGAATTGTCCAATTGGCTAATGACAAACTGAGTGCTCATCTTGGGAAAATATGGATATGGACGTTTCCTTTTGGCAACGAACCCTTCAAACAACTTGTCTTGAAGCTGTGGAATGTTCTTACCCACTACTATCCGCGGAGTTATGAACCATACTGATATGGCAGAATCCCGCTCTGGCTTGGATTTTTCTTTTATAAACGGTTCCACTTCAATTGGTTGTCCTAATTGCCATCTTAGATTCACCTTGCTCAGTTCGTACTTTTTCCATTTATGCAGGGCAATTTGAACACCTCGGTTCCTGTATCCTTTAAAAATAAGCGGGTTTGACTGTGCAGGACCTTCATATAGATACGCCGTGTCTTTAAAAATCGGCTTGACAACAACCGAATCAATAAGTTCATTGGGAACAGTTTCTAATAAGGAGTCTGCAAGTTTAGGATTAACAAGCATTGAATCACCTTTGAAAAACACAAGCGTGTCATATCCACTGATTACGCTATCTAGATGAGCAAGAATCCATCTATCCTTGAATCGGTCTAACAAGGCGATTAGTGTATCACCAGTCCATACAGGAAAACTAAATTGTCGTGCCGAGTCTGGAACAATCAAAATTTCCCTTGAAGGATTGTCCAGAGGGATGAAGTACCAACCTGCAAAAGACCCGCTCTTCCAAAACACAAACCCAGTGCCATAATTGGCTGTCTTGACAGTGATTGGATACACTTCCGCCTCGGGAGATGAAGTTAATCGTTTGATATGATGAGATTCCAAGTTCATCAGGAAGAGGTCTGTAACGCCCTGCTGCACACCAGACAGAACAATAAAGCGTTCCGAAGGACCAAATGACACGGAATGAACCTTCTGAAAATACTTTAATCGTTTGACATCCTTCTTTTTCTCTTCAACATCATAAACCATTATGTAATCTAATCCTCGCTTGTAGTAAATCACAACGATTTTACGACCGGATGGAGAAACCACCACTAAGGGCATGGTCGGGTCCTCGGGAAAAGTATAAGTTTTATACCCACCACGCTTCAGGGTTTTTCGGCGTAGTTTTCCATCTTTCGTAGTGAGGAATTTAACTTTCCACCTGCCCAGCCTGTTTAATGTCAATGCTACCGTTTCGCCTCGCCCATCACTGCTTAGTTGATATGGATTCCATTTCCACGCCTTCCACCTGTAAACCGCTTCTTCATTCCCTTCGTTTGGAGATTCTGATTCTGTTTTTGAAAATTTTATTATAAATTCTTTCCACTTGGCAAGTATTTCCTCGGGAGTCTGTTGCCACAGTAAGTAAATCGCCCCATAAACACCTTTGTTTATCCGTGCCATGTGCAATAAGTCAACAACCGATTCCTTCCCATAAGTGTGTTCAATAAAGACCCAGAAACTCTTTCCTGCCAGTTCAGGGTCAATGTTTTGCAAGTGCGAAAAATCTTTGTTTGGATAGCGTTCCAACCAAGCCCTTATCTTGTGCATGTCTTCCGGAGTCCACCCCCATCCAATGTATTTAAGGAACCCGATTGAGAACCATTGAGGGATGGCACCTTGCATAACCATATTGCTTACCATGCTTTGAATGCTTCCTTCAAGAAGGGAATTTTGCAATAGGATTCGGGCATAGTTCTCTTTGAACTGGTTTTGTAGGTTTAGCATATCGCCATCATAATACAGAAACATTTTGTTACCTGAGAGTTGGGTTATCCACCCTATGTTCCAGAATTCATGTCCACGCCCAATGTTTGATTGTCTTAATTCTTCAAGTCTGTTGAAAAGGATTATGTTCACTTGAATGTCTGGTTCCTTCAGCTGCAAGAATTCTTCCACTTCAAGCATTATGTTATGGCACTGTCAGCGAGCCACCGTGCCAGTTTCTGACTGCCCGTGTAGAAATAGATTTTTACCCTGTTTCCTTCCAACACCTGCCACTCAAAATCCTTGTATTGAACTCTATTCTTACCAAAATCCGTTTGAGTAATTTGAGAATAAGAACTAAAAACCAATAACCATAATGCCCACAGTATCCTTACCTTGGTCACATCTATTGGATTCATTTCAAAGTTATCTAATTTTTACCAAAAAGAGTAGTCCAAACACTATTGAGGCATATCTCAGGGACGTTAGCCTGTTACGTAGTTTCTTGAACGATAAGCCTGTTGACCAAGTGTCCCGAGATGATATAATTGACTTTTTCAGTTCGTTATGGGAAGCAGGGATTAGTAGTAGGTCCCAAGCTCGCATAGCATCAAGCATCAGGGCATTCGCCAGATTCCTGCTAAATGAGAAACACGTTGAAAAGGATTGGACTGTGTGGATAGAAACGCCACGAATAGGTCGTAAATTGCCCACTGTTCTTACAGAGGAGGAAATCCAGAAACTGCTTGAAACAATTGACCTGTCAAGCCCGGAAGGAATCCGCAACAGGGCAATGATTGAGTTGCTATACGCCACCGGAATGAGGGTCTCTGAGTTGATAAATCTTAAATTGCAAGACATTTTCTGGAAGGAAGAAATAATCAGGATAATCGGGAAAGGAGACAAGGAAAGGCTTGTGCCAGTAGCCAAGCCAACCCTGAACAGAATGAGGACATACCTTGAAGAGGTCAGAGTCCACCTGCCCATTAAACACGGACATGAAGACTTCGTTTTCCTTAGCAGGAGAGGGAAACAACTAACAAGACAATTCGTTTTCAAAATAATTAAAGAATATGCCCAACAGGCTGGAATACGGAAAAACATTAGTCCGCACACGCTCAGACACTCTTTCGCTTCCCATCTGGTTGACAGGGGAGTGGACCTTCGTATAGTCCAAGTCCTGCTCGGTCACGCCTCAATACTCACAACAGAAATCTACACCCATCTGACAAGCGATACAATAAGGCAAGCAGTGATTGAAAACCACATTCTCTACAAAAAACTTTCTTAAAATAGCACGTTACAATGGCAACACAACAATTCAGTTCATTAGACGAGTATGTTTCCTACTTTCGGAATTGGCTTTCCGTAGAGCGAAAAGCACAAATACAGTTCCACCTTGATGAAATAAAAAGACTAAGCGGAATAGAAAGACAGAGGAGAGGCAGGGCTCTGCTGGATATGAGAGGAACACGTGTTGGAAGAGACCCTTTGGGATTGTTCCTCATTAAGTATTCCCGAGTAGATGGTAGGAAATTGCCCGATACTGAAATATCACCCGGAGATGTTGTCCTTGTTAGCAGAGGCAGACCAACAGGGAAAGAAGCCACTGGGACAGTAGTGTCAAAAACCAAATTTACCATCGTTGTAGGATTTTCTGATGCACCGCCACGATATGCCTATGGCAAAGGAATCCGTATTGACCTGTTTGTCAATGATACACCCTTCACCAGAATGAACGATGCATTAACGCAATTGAAAGATAATCCATTTATTGCAAACATTGTTCTTAATAAGTTTCAAGTAGAGAAAACACAAATTTCAATTGAAAAATTTATTAATTCACGATTGAACGAATCACAGAAAGAAGCAGTTAAGCATGCTCTGGAAACACATCCTGTCTTCTTAGTCCATGGTCCGCCCGGAACAGGAAAGACAACCACTGTAACAGAGGTCATCTGTCAATTTGCAAGGGAAGGAAAAAAGGTTCTTGCCACAGCAGACTCAAACATAGCAGTGGATAATCTGGCGGAGAAGCTCATTGAGGCTGGGCTGGCTGTCGTCAGAGTGGGAACACTGGGCAGACTCTTGCCTTCCGTGGAGAAAGTTAGTTTGGCGACCAAAATGCAGGAACATAAACTATACCCACAACTTCAAAAACTTCAGAATGAGTTTGATACAATTGTTTCAAAAAGAAATGAATTCCAGCCACCCACTCAACAATGGAGGCGAGGAATGTCCGATGAGACAATCAAGAAAATGGCTCGTCAGAACAGACCTTTTAGAGGAGTGTCCGCCCATAAGATAAAAGCAATGGCAAAATGGTTAGAATGGCACGACAAAGCAACTAAGGTCAAAAAAGACATTGAGCTGCTTCAAAATCAAATAATTAACGATATTATAAAAAATAGTGATGTTGTTTGTGCTACAAACATTGGCTCTGGAATAGACATCCTTGCCAACACCATGTTTGATGTTGTGGTTATTGATGAAGCCACTCAGAGCCTTGAACCTGCTTGCCTGATTCCCATGCTCAAAGGTTCCAGAATAATAATGGCTGGAGACCACAAGCAACTGCCACCAACAGTGATATCATACGAAGCAATGCCTCACCTCTCCATTACACTTTTTGAACGACTAATAGAAACCCGAAAAGAAGAAATATCTTCTATGCTTAGGGTCCAATACAGAATGAACGAACGAATCATGCAATTTCCATCAAAAGAGTTTTATAGCGGGCAATTGATTGCCGACCCATCAGTGGCTAACAGGACTCTTGCTGACTACCCAATATCTGGCTGGGAAACCCTGTCACCGCCTTTTGAGGAAATATGGAATCCCGACAGAGTCCTTGTCTGGAAAGATGTTCCTCTCGGCACTGAGAAACAACACCGAGGAAGCACATCCTTTTCCAATGAATATGAAGCACAGTTCATAGAAAAACTGGTTGAGCATGCCCTGCAAATAGGCATTAAGCCAGAAGACATAGGCGTCATCAGCCCTTATGAAGACCAGATAGCTCTTATGAAACGATTGTTTGGGGACATTGAAGGTTTGGAGATTAAAACAGTTGATGGGTTTCAGGGGCGTGAAAAAGAAGTGATTATCATCTCTTTCGTAAGGGCAAACACAAAAGGAAACATAGGGTTTCTTAACGACCTGCGTCGCTTCAACGTCTCAATAACCCGTGCCAAAACAAAACTCATCATCGTTGGATGCTCTCAAACTCTCACAACACACCCAACTTATGCCAGATTCATTAATTATATCAAATCCATTGATGGATTCATCAAACTTTGAAATGAAGTATTTTTTTAGATCACATAGTTTCGCATAGTTTCACCGAGTTTTTTATTCTTTTTTATACTCTGTGTCCACTGTGCTGAACTCTGGCGACACTGTGGTTTCAAAAAATACTGAGTCCTTTGCACAAATCGAAAATATGTCAAATCGGGAATGTATTATCAAATAATATGCATGTTTGTTTTGGGAGTTTGTCATATTGAAAAGCGATTTGTTAGCTTTAACAAGACACTTAGTTTTCTAACTCAATTGCGTATGGGCGGGTTTGAGGATTATGCAAAGGGTTCATACTATGA
>JAJRPU010000195.1 GCA_024280615.1 Bacteroidota bacterium
CGGTTCAGGCAACTTGCTTGATTCTCTTGCGTATGAGTATTACAATCTTTCCCTCAACAATCGCTTGAAACGTTTAGTTGATGCCGTCAACACGTCAATGCCAATAGATTTAGAGACCCAGCCAAATAACAATTACTCATATGATGCTGTTGGCAACATGATAGAGGACAAAAGCCGAAATATGCAAGTTTTGTATACGTATTCCAACAAGCCCAAGCGAGTTAAAATTGGCAATAGAACGATAAAGATGTTTTATAACCCTTCAGGCTACAGATTTTTCAAGGGCAAGGGTGCGCACAAGGGTCAAATTTTTGTGTACAATAGCCAGGGGAAGTTAATGGCGAAGTATTCAATAAATGGGAACACATTAAAACTGGACTTTATGCCGATCTATGAAGGCACTAAGCGTTTAGGTTTGCATGAAATTGAGGGAGTGAAGTGGGAGTATTGTCCAGTTGGTCAAATTTGTGGAGTTGTGTTTGACCCATGTTTGGGGCAGGTGGGTTCACCGCTTGTTCCATGTGGAAGGGGCAAGGTTTTGAAGGCAGAGAGGAAGTATGAGCTGACGGATCATCTTAACAATGTGCGAGTTGTAATAAGAGACCAAAGAGTTCCGATGTCAACGAATGGAAGTACAGTTGCTTATTATAAGCCTTTAATTAGTGAGATTTCGGATTATTATCCCTATGGTTGGCAGAAGGTTTTGGGTAAGTATCAATTTGGGGCAAATGCAGGGAGTTTGTTTGAGGATTGGGATAGCACGAGGGGAACGTATTATACGCTATATCGCTTGCTTGATTCCAGGATAGCGAGGTGGTATCAGGTTGAGCCGTTGATTGATAGTATTACTGTTATTTCTGCCTATGTTTTTGTTGAGGGTAGAGTAATACTTTTTATTGATCCCTTGGGAGACACTATTAAAACTAACAAGGAAGGTTATGAAAATACTAAAATGGCATTAGATGCTATACTTGATGGTTTGCCGAATCCTATTGGTTTTGACGAGGAGAGAGGGATATTAACATTTGACAATAATATTGATTGGTCTAAGTATTCTGATTTTCAGAAGGATATACTAAAAAGATATAAATTCTTAATAGAGCATAAAGTGGAAATAAGATTGAAAATAGTTGATATAGACGAGAAAGTTATACCAGTTAGTGATTCGGAGTATGTATCTTTAAGAGAAATTAATACTGTTGGAATAACATCTAAATGGGTATATCCAGATGGTACTATTGGGAGACTTGATGTTTATGTTGCACGTAATCCTGTTAAAACCGATGGTACGCCTGAAAAGCCAGAATACGCAGGAGTGACTAATTTACACGAGCTAGCGGGACATGCGTATTTGTACTTAACGCAACCAAATCTTAATAAAAGTGAGCACAATAAGAAAGTGGAGGAGCTGCATAAACAAATATTTTTACACTACAAGATAAACGGTGTCATCTGGTATAAGCATAGCGAAGTACCGACTCATGGTTCTAATGAATGATAAACTGTTTGTTATATGAAAGTAGTAGGCGTAATTGTGGTATTTTTAATAGTTGTTTCTATATGTTCTGTGGCAAATGATAACATATACGTGTATGTGGGTTCACAACAAGATTTTATTGATTCTTGTATTAATGAGGAAATAAAAGATAGTAGGATTTTAATTTTTCATGGAACTATATGTAGTGCATGTTTAGGAGAGAATGTTTATTATGAAGCGTTAATTTTTAAGGAGGACACGTTGGGTGTATATAAGGTTAGATACTTAAGATATATTGACAAAATTAGCAAGATAGTATTAGTAATGGATACTGTAATAGTTGATAAGAAGATACAGAACATTTTTAATATTATTGAGCCTAGGATAGATTCCGTAATAGATGAGATACAAACCATAAATGATTTATCGCGTCCGCGTATAGTGGTTGGCAAGGATACGCTATATGGTTATTTAGTTGCACATGGGAGAATGCGATATTTGGCGGTGTATTATAATGGTAATCTTGTAAAATCTTTTCATTTAATTGTTGATTTAAATATGCTATTTAAAATTGCTTACTACTATCGGTTATTAAACAGTGTAATTCATAACTATTACATAGAGGTTTTAAGGAAATATTTACCAACTGATGTACACTAAAATACAAAATATTTATGCATGGATGCGACACCATCCAGACAGAGGCACAGACCTGACATGGTATGACCCAGCCGACAGACCGATAGCAACACAGGATGCAAGGCAAAGGGCAGAGAACAAAGTGTCTTTTATCAAATATGACAGCTTGAACCGACCTATTGAGGGCGGGATCGCATCGCTTAACGGAAGTTTTGTTAACTTTGCATATGTTAGCAATGTGCCGATAAACACAAGCGTTGTGTGGGATAGATTTGTGCAAGTTTATGATACAGCATCAACGGGAACCCCAATTCCTTCGGGGCATTTCAGGGGCAGGGTGACTACACATAAAGTCTGGCAGAAGTGGACAGGTAGTGAGCCACCTGATTACATTGTTTATTACGATTACGACCTAATGGGC
>JAJRPU010000196.1 GCA_024280615.1 Bacteroidota bacterium
AGATTAGACAAAGTGATGTATATGGAGTACTCAAGTTCGTCTAAGTCAGAAGAAAAATTCCATTCACTGTTCATACCCACTGATGACAAACTATTAACTAAGTTGTTGGAGAGTTTGCAATTTAAGTTATCGGTGCCCTAAAGGTTTGTTTATATCTCTTTTTAACAAGTTACTCTATTTTGCGTCAATGAACTTTGCACCCAAATTATGACTATAAACCATTGATAATCAGCCTCTTTTCACCTAAAGAAGTGCATAACTTGGGTTGATGACTTGTTTGGCTTCATCAAGTGTTAAGACGTGTTTCTCTGTTTCTACCCACTTAACTGAAATGGATGGGCGTTTACACAGACCTTTTCTATGAGCGTCAAACAGAACAGTTCTTAGGAACTTCATGATTCCTGCTATTGTGTTATCAGCATATCCTTTGTTTTTAAGGTACCTGGTTAGGTTCTCAATAAATTCGGCATTAACATCATCTAATAATAGTTTGGCACGTCCATTTATAAACTCAGCAATCCTGTTCCTGTCTCGCCGATAGTTTTTCCATGTTTGATATGATACAAGTCCCTTTCGCCTTTCAATGAATTCATCCATATAGCCCAATAGGTCTATGGCATCGGAATTCTGCCTTAGAACTATTCTTTTAATGTCTTCAATGGTAATGTATGGATTCCTTGCATATGCCCCAATCAAATCACGTTCTATCTCTGTTAACAAGGCATTAATCTCATTAGCCCCTGTAAACCAACCTTTTACTCTCTGCTTCCTTCTATCCCACGCTGATTTTGCGATTTTTATGCCCGTTGATAGTCTGTATCTGCGTCCGCGACGCACTTCCAAAAGGATAGTTGCTAAAGACCCCTTGGTTTTCAATGAGAATTTCCACTTCATGGCTCGGCGATTTTACCGAGCCATGCCCAACGCTCATGAGGCAGCAAGGGTGCCAAATTTTTCTACAAAAAACATCCTGTAAACCAGTTGGTTTTAATTTCTCTTTTCCCCAAATTCTACCCAAGAGTGCCCCCGCCAGGACTCGAACCTGGATCTTCGGCTTAGGAGGCCAACGCTCTATCCTGTTGAGCTACGGGGGCTTCCTTTTAGATTTTAAACAAATTTAAGCCTGTTTCAATTCCCAAGTGTCAACTCCTGCTTCCTCCAATCTGTCAAACACATATGGAGCAACGCTATCAGCAACATTCTCAGGTGGTTGAACTCCCAATAAATCAGGACTTTCGGAAAGGTTCCAATCCACAAAGCCTAGCGCTACACTTCCCGTCAATACGGACATTGAGGAATGCTTCCCTTGTTGATAATGGACAAACGTAAACTGCTTTTGTGTTCCATTCTCATATTTTGCAACAGCGTAAAAATATGTTACATCGGGTTCTGGCAAACTGGCATATCTAATGAACTTTTCTTTTGTCTCTGGTGTGTCCAAGCCATTTTTAAAAAAGGCTTCAAGTACATAGTCCAAGTGTGGTTTATATCTCAAAGTTAACTCTGCCATTTCAAGATAATCAAGCGTTTTTAACAGAGTTCTTAGTCCGTCCGTATATACAGCACCCAAGGGATATGGACTATTATCAAATTCTCTGACCCATTCCACCATTTGCAACGGCTCTACTTGCTTAACATTTCCACATTGTTTTATTCTTGCCGGGCGAAGATATTCATCATAAGCATCGTGCGAATTGAAAGGGGCTGAGTAATAAAGTGGCGGTTTAGGGTTTTGTGGCAAGCCTCCCACATACGCTCTAAAAGAAATTGCATTGCGGTCATACCACAACGAAGCAAGAATGTTTGTCAATCCTGGAGCTATTCCGGCATCTGGAATATACAGTGAACCAGACTTTTTAGCGAGTTCGCTAAGCTCAAATGCATCCTGCGGATAGAAAGATACATCAACAATTCTGAAACCTTCTTCTATGAGTTTCCTGATTATTTCAAAAGCAATAGTCCCGGGAATACAGGTTACTAAGACCTCAGGTTGTGCATAGCGCAATATGTCAACAATATCACCTTCATTTTTGCAAACATGTCTTATCACAGAACCGTACCCCTCCAACTGCTTGAGCCTCTCCACCGAAATGTCAATAGCAATAACGCTATGTTCTAAAGCAAGCTGCTCAACTATATATGAACCCACCTTTCCGCCAGCACCAATAACTGCAATTAGTGCCATCAGTGAATGTACATCCCCCCATTACAAGGCTTCATATACAGCTGCCACACCCTGTCCACCGCCCACACAAGCAGTAACTATGCCATATTTCTTATTAAGCCTGTGCAGGTCATAAATTAACTGCGTTGTCAGTTTGGCACCTGTTGCACCGAGGGGATGTCCTAGTGCAATAGCTCCCCCGTTAATGTTCACCTTATCTATATCCAGTTCAAGTTCCTTAATTACAGCGACTGCCTGTGCAGCAAAGGCTTCATTGAGCTCAATCAGGTCAATATCTCCAATGGTCAGACCAGCCAGCTTAAGGGCTTTAGGAACAGCATAAACAGGTCCTATGCCCATATATCGCGGTTCCACACCGGTGTATGCATAGCTAACCATTCTGGCTATTGGCTTTAAGTTAAGTTCTTGCACCACTCGTTCTGAGACGACTAGCACGAAAGATGCTCCATCTGAACGTTGAGAACTGTTTCCTGCTGTTACAGTTCCGTCCTTTCTGAAAACTGGCTTCAACTGGGCAAGTTTCTCAAGGGAAGTGTCTCTCCTAGGTCCTTCATCGGTGTCAAATATATATTTGCGTGTTTTCTTTTTGCCATCTTCATAATAGACATGTTCAACTTCCAAGGGAACAATCTGCTCTTTGAAAACACCTTCGTCAATAGCTTTGATTGCTCTCATGTGGGACCTGTAGGCAAACTCATCCTGCTCTTCCCGAGTAATGCCATATTTCTTAGACACCTCTTCCGCAGTAAGTCCCATATTCATAAAGTAATCAGGATGTGAATCAACAAGAAATGGATTAGGGGCAACCTTCCATCCTGTCATTGGAACAAGGGACATACTTTCTGCCCCGCCGGCTATTATAACATCAGCCCAACCACTACGGACCTTATTCACTGCCAAGGCAATAGCTTCAACTCCAGAACCGCAATATCTGTTAATTACAAATCCCGGAACATTGATAGGTAGAGACAATAGGCTAATGTATCGTCCTATTTGAAGGTTTTGTTCTGCCTCCGGGACAGCACATCCAACTATAACATCATCCACACGAGCCGGGTCAAGCTCAGGAGTTGTTTCAAGAATATGCTTTATAACCCGTGCTGCCATATCATCAGGGCGTACGAACCTGAGTGAACCACGTGGTGCCTTACCAACTGCTGTCCTGAATGCTTTAACAATGTATGCTTCTTGCATGGCACTTTAATTTCTTAATGGTTTGCCTGTTTTGAGAACTGCTTCTATTCGTTCAAGTGTTTTGCGTTGTCCGAGCAAATGCAAGAACACCTCCCTTTCCAAGTCAAGCAGATATTGCTCATCAACATAAGTGGGCTCCGACAAGTCTCCACCTGTGAATACATAAGCCAATTTTTCTGCCAGATATTTGTCATATTCAGTAATGTAGTGTCCTTCCCACATTATATAAGCACCCAGCTTTAGTGTAGCGAGGGCACCTTTACCCAACACTTTTATTTTCTCAGGTTGTGGGGGCACAAATCCTTCCTGAGCCATTTGCAATGCCCTCCTCTTGGCTATAGTAACCAACCTTCTGCGTCCAAAGAAGGCTTCATCTTTACCTTCAAGGAAAATGCCTATATCAAATGCTTCGTCTGCACTGGTGGCGACACGAGCTGTGGCAACAGGCAAGAACCATTCCTGAAGATGTGGGAATTCAGGGTCGCCGTTATAATAGCTTTTGCTTGCCCTCCGAACCATTTCAGTTGTTCCACCGCCTGCTGGAATCAATCCAACACCCAATTCTACAAGACCTATATATGTTTCCTTATCAGCAACAACTCTGTTTCCATACATTGTCATTTCGCAACCACCACCAAGTGTCATACTAAATGGCACAACAACAACAGGTATAGTGGAATACCTTATTCTAGAAGTGGTCTTTTGAAACATTCGAACGGCAAGATCTAGGTCATCCCATTCACCGTCCACTGCTAACTGTAATATAAGAGCTAGATTAGCACCAGCAGAAAAATGCTCACCTACCGAAGTAATCACAAGCCCTTCATACTGTTTCTCTGCAAGGTCTATAGCATCGTTGACTCCTCTGAGAACCTCCTCCCCAATAGCATTCATTTTGGTATGTATAGCCAGAGCCAGAATTCCATCGCCTATATCAAAAAGCGTAACGCCCTTCCTGGACCATATAACTTTTTCCTTGGGCAGGTTATTCAACAGAATCAAACCTTTAGCGCTGGCAACCGGTTTATATTCACCGCTCAAATCATAGTAGTGCAATTCGTCATTAATGGTTTTATAAAACGTTTTATTACCATTGTTCAACATATCATATACCCATTGGGCGGGCTTAACACCTGCTTCCTCCATTTTCTTTACCGTCTCAGCCACTCCCAGCTTATCCCAGACCCTAAATGGGCCGGCTTGCCAGCCGAAACCGGCTTCCATAGCATCATCTATCCTGTAGAGTTCATCGGCTATTTCAGGAATCCTATGTGAAACATAAGAAAACAGATTATAGAAGAACTTTCTTAAGAATTCACCTGCTTTATCCTGAGCGTTCAACAGGAACTTAATCCTTTCACCTAAGTCATCAATGTTTTGTGCCATTGTTAAAGAAGGAAAATTCCCTTTCTTCCTCGGAACATATTCAAATGTTTTCAAGTCAAGCATATAGGTAACCTTCTTGCCATCTTCTTCCTTCCTTGTGTAAAATCCTTTGCCTGCCTTCTGTCCCAGCAATCCGTTTTCAACCATTTTGCGGAGCCACTCAGGAGGTGTAAATAAATCCTTTTCCTCTGGCAGGGCACTGGCAAGAAAGTCCATTACTCTGACTAGGGTGTCAACACCAACTAGATCAACTGTTCTGAACGTAGCTGATTTGGGGCGTCCAACGACCGGTCCAGTTAGTTGGTCAACTTCTGCGACGGAAAGACCAAGTTCCTCCATTAGTTTAAATACAATGGCAATTCCATATATACCAATCCTATTCGCGATAAATGCTGGAGTGTCCTTACATTTAATGGAAATCCTACCTATATACCTATTCCCAAAGTCTTCCATGAAGTCAATTATCTCCGGATCGGTATATGGTCCTGGTATAACCTCAAAGAGGGGTAAATATCTTGGTGGATTAAAAAAGTGCGTTCCCAGAAACTGCTTTTTAACATTTTCCGGCAATCCTTCTGCAAGGATCTTGATAGGTATGCTTGATGTATTGGAAGACAATATAGCATCTGGGCGTAGATATTGAGCTACTTTGGCGAAAAGCTCCTGCTTAATCTTTGGGTCCTCTATAATGGCTTCAATAATCCAGTCGTAATCTTTCAACCTAGGAATATCATCTTCAAAATTGCCTACTTCTATCCGTTCGGCATATTCTTTTTTAAGAATAGGGGAAGGTTTCATTTTGAGGGTTTTCTCAAGGTTCCCCCTTGCTATTGCGTTTCTGTCTTCCCCTTCACTTGGTAGGTCCAGCAGCAACACTTTGTATCCAGCACTTGCTAAGAGACATGCTATTTGCGAACCCATTACGCCGGACCCTAAAACCGCCACTTGTCTGATTCTCCTCTTCATATCACTTGCAAAGTTAGGACAGATTTTTTTATTGCTAATTAATATTCAAAAAGCCATTAGCGATTCTCATATAGATGAACAAATAGTAGGAAGACCAATACCATTGTGAAAGAAATCATAGCAATGCCAAAATGAATAAACGCATTACCAACGGTAACTAACAAGTCGTCAGCATGTAGAATACCCATGCCGCTTGCTACTCCAATAAAGTAGCTAATAATCGTTCCAAATGTCAAAACTTGCTTATCATGACACTCATCCCTAACTAAAAAGAGGCCTTTTGCGATCATCATTAGTCCTATTAGCAAATAGAATTCCGTATATAGAAGAAAAAGAATAAAAAGTCTCTCGTAATTTCCTATAACTGCTCCTTGAAATCTTCCTCGCCCCTCATTAGAACATTTTCTGTACTTGCCAAAAAAGTCATCAATAAGCAATCGTATAAACACAGACGACGGGAAAATTGTTGATAGAATTAAAACAAATCGCAACAATAGTTTATTATTAATATCAATTGTAGGGATAAGATTTGTAGTATTACCTAGTAAATATGCCACAAGATAGATGCTAAACAGATGCAACCATTGGTCAACCATGAAAGAGCTATATTTTAGTCCACGTGGTCTGAGATAGTAGCGATGGAACATGTCTATGAGTGCGTGAATTAGTCCGAGTC
>JAJRPU010000197.1 GCA_024280615.1 Bacteroidota bacterium
AGAATGATGTTTGAAACATTTTGGTTAACATAAGCTGAAACACTTGTGTTTGAATTTGTTTCGTCATTCTGTCTTAAAACTCCGTTGGGAAGCCAAGTCCATTGACCGCTGTATGGTGTCCATTGACCGGAATTAGTGGCAAAACGGTCGTATAAAAAGCCACGATTTGGATTGGCATACCAATCAGAAGACCGGTCCGTCACAAGATAAAATCTTTCTTTAATGGCACCACTATCTTTGAACACTGCAGTAAACGAAGAAGTTATCCAATTGCTGGGAAGAGGTGATATAACTCGCGTCCCTGCTTTGGAGGAAGGAGTTCCAGGACCGGGCGGAGGAGGAGCTCCACCGGTGCAATTATTCACTGACCATGTGGCGAACCACCCTGATCGCTGTGTGGATTTGTTTGATCTGAATCGGAAGGTAATTGAACCGCCTGAAGAAGTTATAGTTCCAGGCGAATTTGTGCCGTGATATACGCCTATTAGAGGGGCAGAAGTTGAATTGCCATCATAGATGTAGAGCTTATCATAAGTTGTTTGGGTATTGAAGCTTGAGAAGCTTACTGTGATTGGACTTCCATTGGGTGAATTGATGGTAAAGGTCCAATTTTCATTGTACATATAGTTTCCATGAGGTCCTCCTGCATCGGCGAAGAATCCTGAACAACCTGTTATTGACCAGTTGCCTTGTGCTGGCAATGTTGAGAATGTTCCGCCGACCCATCCGCTGCTGTCTGTTGCAGAACAATGTGCATTAACGCGCCATTCGTAATGAGCACTTGCTGCTAAACCAGTTAGCCACAGGAAGGAATCTGTGGTGGTGACATACATCCAGTTAGAATAGTAATGTCGTTTATATGCCACTGTATAATGCGTTGCACCAGGAACATGCCTCCATGTAACAAAAGCTGCTAATGGTTGAGTAGTGTGCACAGTGGGACTGCCAGGTGACGGGCAACTAACTGATTGGGTAGACCAAGAGGCTTTCCAGCCACTGCGCGTCGTAGCACAGTCAGACCTAAACTCTATATAAAGAGAACCAGAGTATCCTATTATTGTTCCTGGATTGTTAGTTCCAGTGAAATATCCTATGAATCTACCATCTGGACCAGTACCATCCCAGATGTATAAATAATCCCATTGATTTTCAAGGTTGAACTGTGAGAAGGTTAGGACTACTGGGGTGTTGCCCGGAGGGTCAATTATCCAACCTCTGAATTCGTCATTTGAATAATTCCCTGATGGACCACCACTGTCATAAAATGTACCTGATGAAACTGTGTATGTGGTTATGTTAGATGGCAAGCCATTTATCTTTCTGAAATAAAATTCCCAGTCCCAGTTGCTTCCGGGGTCCGTATGCGTTTGATTAGGATAGTGTTGATGACCTTTTATTTTAACACAGTTTCCGGGGCGTCCTGTGTTCCTATACAAAGTTGTTGCAGCCCATGGGAACCATGCAACCCTCTTCTTATTAATATTCCACCGTTGACATACATTTCTAGTAATGCCAGCAGAGGTACTATACATAGTGTCTGTGTACCAAATGGGGTCTGAAACGTACCCTTCATGTTCATAACCAATAGTGTAGTTGTTATTATATCTAACATGCCATGCTTTTTTGTTTTCGCAAACCATTTGTGTTACCTCGCCCCAAGAGCTTATAACATAATGAGCCGACACGTTGGCACTTGGATTTTGGAACCAGTTAATAGCAGAAGAGTAACTGCCTTGTATCGTGTGAATAACTATATGAGTAGGGTTAGTGGACCTAGAGCTGTAATTAGACGAGTGAGCAGGCTTCCATATAGCTCCCGGATATTCTGGGGGATTACAGGGGGGAGCCATTAGCCGATATGAATTTCCAGATGGAGAGGTCACCCGACCTTCATCTTTATCCAAAATAACACTGCCACCTCTTAAAATTTCTAAATTTTCTGGATCAAAGAATTCTTCCCACGGAATTTGATATGAATTATAACCAATTAGAGACATAAACTGTTGGTCCTCTAATAACCTTAGAATGTGGTAAATTCTTACATCCTGTGCATACTGCCCTACCTCATTGTAAATTCTTATTTCGCTAAGTTCTCTTAATGCTTTATTTAGGGATTTCCACGTTGTTACATCTTGGAAGAAAGTATTAATTGCAGAAGCATATCCTATTATTTGGGCTCTAGGAGAATTGATTAATTCATCAATTGAGTAGCCGGTCAACTCAGCTATAAGCAATAAATTACTTTTGAAGAACCCAGAGGAATCATATATTAAAGCCATTACTCCATATGGTTGGGGCATTCCAAGGTGAGAGTGTTCTTCGTCGTATGGCATTATATGATTCCATCTAGAAACCTCAAATGAAATTGCTTCAAGAATCCCGCGAGGAATATTGGGGTAAAGCCTATATGCCTCATTAAAGTACGCTTGTAGACTATTAAACCTTTCTTTTAAAAGTGGTATGTATTTTTCTTCTATCACTGGAACATCAGCAGTTGCCTTGCTTAATGGTAGCATTATGCATGTCAAATACAAAGTTAATTCTACTAACTTTCTCATGGCTGGATGTTTTATGTTTGGTTTATTGTAAGCACCGATTTACAAAGAGAGGAGGGAGGGTCGCGGTGAGGGGGCAAAACCGCGACCCATAGGGAGTTCAAAAGGGAAACCACCATTGTAAAATCACCTATTAATTGTGTTGTCATTATTGATTAATTCTTCTAGCATTGTTAACTATCTTTTTTTACTGTATTTTTATCGTCTTAATTTTTACTACTGGAATTCTCTTAAATGTGTTTAGGTCAAAGTTAAGGATGAACTTGGCGTGGTTCATTGAAATTTGTGGAACATTTTAGAGATAATATATAGCATAAATATACATTAAAAGATTGCAATATACTTATGGGTAAATAAGGTGTATAGCGTAACAATATAGTGTATTGTCGTGTGATAATTAGTGTATAATTTCTTAAGAAATCAAGGATGCTCTTGTTATTTTCTAAGATAATTGTACATAAATGTCACATGATTATCTAGTGCTTATGAACTTGTGTGATCGGTATTTATAGTTATAAAAGGGGATATCTTGCCATGTATTATTACTTATATTTAACATCAAAATTGTCCCTCCAAATTTGAAAAACCTATTGAGTACTTACCCTAAGTTTGATTCACACTAATTTGAATCATAGTGTAGAAGTAGAAATTGTTTGAGGATGGCAAAGAAGATAACAAGAGTGCCCTCATGCCCATATAGAATGCCGGGCTCGCTGATCAATCTGATCAAATTGAGTATAGCGGGCTCCGGCATATCTTCTTTTTTTCCTTTCATTATTGTAATATTATTCATTATATTTTTCAGAGTAGATATTGCTGCTCAAGGTACCATACGATTTGCTAGAATATATGGTCCGGGACCTTCTGGCTTGGGGGGAATGAATATGATTATCTTGGATGAAGTGCAATATGTCCCTTCTGATTCAGGCTTTGTAACTACTGGACTTGCCACTTATACTACTACAGGGTCGGGTTTTCCTCCAATTCCTCAATTTGTTCCAGGGCAGTTGTTTGTAGTAAAGACAGACAAGTGGGGACGTCCTCAATGGATGGTGGGATTGGATAATGCTGGTGGTCCAGACCATGCACATAGCATTTATCCCACGTCAGACGGAAACTTTGTTATCACAGGGAGGACATCTAGGGGAGGTGTGGATTCCGGGGATGTTATAGTAGTTAAGCTAAGTGGAAATGGTAATTCTGTTTTATGGGCTAAGTATATGGGCACTTCTGTGGCGCATGACAAGCAGGATGGTTTGTCTGTAATAGAGCATTCCAGTGGGAATTACATTGTTGCAGGATATGATAGTACTTCCACTAGAGATGGACTGGTTTTTGCACTTGACCCATCAGGTAATCTATTATGGCAAAGTTGTATTGGAACAAGTACTACTCATGAAGGGTTTGAAGATGTTATTGAGGGACATAATGGTAATTTGGTTGCTGTTGGATATTATGAGTTAGATGGATACCTCGTAGAGTTAGACCCTGCAAGTGGTTCAATTGTTACTACCAAGACATTTAGTGCACCGATGCCGATGCGTTTCTCTGCTATTGCACCTACTACAAACGGATATGTTCTAACTGGTTGGATGACGATAGGGGGAAGTATGCGAATGCTTGTTGTCGCAGTGGATAATTCATATAATGTTCTTTGGAGCAAGCTTTATAATTCTTCTAGCCAGTCAACCGGTTTGGATATAGGGGTACATAATGATACTATTTTCGTAGTTGGAACTGCTCAGCCAGTTAATAATGCTGCACAGACCTTACTCGTCCTTGCTGCATTATCGTCTAATAATGGTAATATACTGTGGAAGGTAGGATTTGAAGACCAGTTTATGTCGGCATTCTTCTTCTCTGGTCTTGATGTTTCCCCGACTGGACCAGTATTTGTGGGATGGCGAACGGCAGGAGGTTCCTCTGGATTTGCCTATCGTGGGTTGATGGTAAAAACAGATTTTTCAGGGAGCATATTAGCTATGGATACTTGTACACAAGTGGAAGTTGTTCTTACAGACACACCTTTTACTGTTACAACTGGTTCCATAGGTACTAGGACACAGCATCTTACTTTCAATTCTTTGTCAATTAATATATCGCAATTAACAGAACATGACTCGATATGTGTAACACGAGTAGCTTGCTCGGCTCGCCTTGACTCAATTCGTTCAGATACGTTATTGTGTGTCTCAGATACTAGTGGGTATGTTAAATTCTGGTTTACAGACGTAACTCCTCCTATAACTCACTATTTAAGCAATGGGCAGGTCTACACAGGTGATTCAATCGGACCTTTGCCACCGGGCTTTTACATTGATACTATTATAGATGCCGCGGGTTGTATGTTGATAGATTCCTTTGAAATAGTTATTTTAGATACTTTGAAGATAGATAGTATAAACAAACAGGAACCTGCTACTTGTGGTTCTTCTGATGGCTGGATTAGGGTATATGTCTCCGGGGGAACTCCTCCATATAGTATTTCCTGGTCAACGGGTGCCACCGGCGATAGTATTGGAAATCTTACACAAGGGTCATATAT
>JAJRPU010000198.1 GCA_024280615.1 Bacteroidota bacterium
AGTTAAACTCAGAGGACACAGAGGAACACTTTGAATCAAATAACATAAGAACTCTGTGGAACTCAGGTTTTACTCAGTGTATCTCGGTGAGATATTTTACAAACCACAGTGTTGCACAGAGAGGGAATTAAAAATCAACTTAGCATTCGTTTGTTGGCTATGTGTTGAACGTTGCTGGCTCCCTTAATGCTTTCTTCACCATTCCATATTGCCTCAGAAGACTTTCTGTTTGCCCTTCATACCTTATCATATAGTTCTAAAATACTATCCACTTTTAAACTTTTAAATAACAACACAACTTCACGTCAAAATATGTGGTAAGACATAAGTGATGACAAACGTAACTATCCCTGTATATGCAGTGAACAGCAAAACTATTAGCCATTGCATGAATGTGATGCGTTTGTTCAACTCTTCAAATCGCTTGTTCATGTCTTCAAATCTTTTGTTCATATCTTCAAATCGCTTATCCACTGCCTCAAAACGCTTGTCTACATAGTGAAGCAGCTCCTCAAAGCGCTTGTCCATCATTTGCATAAGCATCTTTATATCCTCTTTCGTAGCCACATTCTCCATTTGGGAATGATATATATCATCCAGAACTAAAGCCAGAGCATCGGCTTGCTCCCTATCAAAACCATGCTCTAATAACAGTTTCCTAACCCTTATAGCAATGCTCTCCTTTTCCATAAACAAACACTTTATTGCATTATCAGTTGTAAATATACGAATTTTTCAGCATAACGTTCCACATGGTTTTAACCTATCAGTAAAACAATTAATTTCGGCTTGCATAAAATAAATCCAACCGACTGAAGGGAAACTCTGGTATCCTGACGTATCACACTGAAATTAAAAACGGCACAATTTGGAAACGAAGGGCAAAGAGCTAGATTCAATAAACGAACGTTTGGTCTAGAGAAGGCAACTCTTGAGATAGTGAGGCGAAATTTTGGACTCTGAATGCCAAATTTTGGGTTTCCAAAGCGAAAAATTGGGTTCAAAAGGCGAAGATTTGGGAAAAGTTCACAATGAATCAACAAATTGCAACCCAAATTTGGACATAGGAAAGCGAAATTTTGGGATAAGGAAGCCAAACGTTGGGTTCATAAGACGAAGGTTTGGGTTCAGGAAGCGAAATTTTGGGTAACGAAAGCCAGAGTTTGGGTTCTCAAGACAAAAGTTTGGCATCAAAAAGCGAAAATTTGGCAAAGATTTATAAAAAACAAAGGAACCGTACCCAAAATTTAGGTTCAGGTAGCCAAATCTACGGTTTAAACAGCGAAAGTTTGGGTTCATAACATCAGTGGCAAGCAATATAATAATAACATGCCTTTAAATGTAGTTCTCTTTAGAACACAAACCTTCACTGCCAAAACTTGCTCCCCTAAATGTTACAACCTCACATGTGATTTTAAAAAGCTATAACCTAACTCTCTGGCACACCTTCTTAAACCACACGCCATTATATAGCCCAATAATGCCAGATGTATTAGCTACCTTTAAGAGGCTATGCCAAGTGCCTTTCTGGCTTCTTCAACGAGTTTAGCAAATGCTTCTGGTTTGTTAACTGCTATATCTGCAAGGACTTTTCTATTCAGGTCTATTCCGCTAAGTTTCAAACCTCTAATGAACTGGCTATATTTCATTCCGTGTTGTCTGGCTGCGGCGTTAATTCTCAAAATCCACAATCGCCTGAATTCTCTTTTTCGGTTGCGACGGTCTCTATAAGCGTACTGAAGGCTTTTTTCCAATTGGTTCTTAGCCAGTTTATAGACGTTCTTTTTACGTCCCCAGTATCCCTTAGTGAGCTTGAATAACTTTTTTCTTCTTTGTTTTCGTGCTGGTGCGTTTGTTGCTCTTGGCATGTTGCTGAATTTTACAGGTTCATTTCATAAGGAGGCCTCTCATCATATGACGGGCATCTCCCGCTGGCAACGTTCTTTTAACTTTCAATGCTCTTTTACGACGTTTGCTTTTCTTTAATTGATAGTGGCTATGGAACGACCTGAAATGAAGCAGTTTTCCACTACCTGTTTTTTTGAAGCGTTTTTTCATGCTCCTGTTTGTCTTCCCCGGTTTAGGCATAAATCACACTATTTCTATGACAGAACAAAGGACTGTAGCAAAAAGTTCATTTGACACTTGGTCTGCAATTGCACTCAAGCCTTGAGACACTACCTATTAAGGTTTGTTGGAGCCTTACCTTTTCCACCTATTTTCTTAGGTGCCTCTGAGGTTTCAACTTGCTTAGGCTTATCAGCACTTACCTTCTTATCAACAGATACTGTCTTGATGTTTCCTGATTTGGGCTTGGTTGTTTCCTTACTCCCACTATCTTGCTTCTTTGCTTGTGTTCTTAAAGACTCAAGTTCTGCTTCGCATTGTTCCTTCTCAGCTTTCACAGTGTTAAGCTCCTGTTCCAAAGAAGAGATTACTTGATTCAAAGAGTCTATGGCAGCTGTATTTGTTGCTTGTCCCTCGCTTTCCTGCTCGCACTTGCATCCTGCTAAACCCATCAATCCAACAGCAACTCCCACAATCATTATCCTTTTTATCATGACGTTCTGTATTTTTGTTAATGCAAAGATAAATAATCAAAATGAAATGTGCCAGTAGCATCAATTTGTTGAATTTCACTCTCTGGAGCGTATTTTTTACATATGCTATTATTCATCAGGGTTGTCGCTCCCAACAGGAACAGACCACACAATTTCCTTCTCCTGAATCAAGTGATTTAGGAATATCAGTGAAATACAGGCTTCCAACAGAATGTGATTTGTATATGGATAAATCTGTTTTACTTGGGTATTTTGGGGACAAGGAGGGAAAACCACTTAACTCAACAGTGTATTATAAAAATTATGACGAGCAGGCATTTTATTTTGATTTGCACTCTTCAGAGGCATTTAAGGTTGTCTATAGGGTCTATCTTTGTAATAGTCAATGGAAAGTTGTCAATAACTCTTTTGCTATTGACACGTCGTTACGGGATGCCGAAGTTTTTCAGGTTCAATCTCAAGAAAATCTCAGTTACGTTACTTATAAACTGCCTTTATTGGAAAGAGATTTTGAATATCCTGTAAGCATTGGGGTTACTGCCTACGAGCGCGAGACGGGCAGACGCCTCTTCTCTTCAAGGCTTATTTTATATGACACAACTGTTGCATTAAATGCCCAGATTGTTAGAGCCCCAGAGGTGAAATATGAAGAGACGCATCAAGCCATCAAACCCGAAATCCTATATATTCCAAGTGAATATCGTGGGGTTTGGGTAAGTGTTGTTCAGAATGGACGGTGGGACAGGTGGCAAACAAACATAATGCCTTCATACATAATCAATCAGCGAGGAGTTTTTTCACCGATAAATTTTCCACTTTTTCCAGCAGGGAAACCTTTCAGAACAATAGACATAAGATTTCATTCTGTTGACACATTCAAAGCACCTGTTGACATAGTTAGAGCACACATGGGAGCTGATTTTATGAGGTCTTCCCTGTTTGGGGCAATGGATGTAATTCCCGATGGGCATTATGTTCCAGTTGAATTCACGTTGCGAGGTGCTTATTACAAAGAGCCTGTTCTCTGGCACAGTTCGACATTTCAATGGCAACCGATAGTGAGGATGCATCTTGTCGATTCTGTTTACAAAAAAGTTATATTGTTGAAGCAAGGGAGATATGATTACATTTATGCTAACTTGCTTGGGGGAATTCCCGATGAGGGGGCAATAGAGGGAAATAACATTCAGACTATAAATAAATACTGGATTATAGCCCATTCCATTCATCCGTCTTTGAACATTCCATTAAATGTGGGGTTCAAGGAGGTGGTAGGCAATTTGCAATAAAACTATTATGATGTAGGTTTGACAGAAAAAGAAGCCATTATGAATATGCCATACAGTGCTAAAGCACAGAAACTCAAGGAGTCAGCGACTATACGGATGTCAAGACTTGCAAGGGACTTAGCACAAAAGGGCATTGAAGTAATAGATTTATCTCTTGGGGAGCCTGATTTTGACACTCCCGAACATGTTTGCAAAGGGGCGTATGAAGCAGCCCTTGCCGGATTCACTCATTACCCGCCAGTTGCCGGATATCCAGACTTAAGAAAGGCTATTGTGGAATATACTGTCAAAAAGGGAATTGTTGCCGACCCGGATAACGTAGTTGTTTCAACGGGAGCAAAACAGGCTTTGTATAACATTTTTTCTGCTATATTGGATGAGGGTTCTGGAGTTGCCCTGCCGGTGCCATATTGGGTTAGCTATCGGGATATAATTGAATTTGTTGGAGGACGCATTGTGGAAATAATGCCTGACGAAAGTTTTAAGATATCCCCCGAGGAGCTTGAAAACGCCCTTAAGCAACCGGATGTAAGAATTTTTCTTTTCAACAGTCCGTCCAATCCGTCCGGGGTGGTTTATTCAAGAGAGGAGATTTCGGCTCTGGTTTCCGTTCTGGAGCGATTTCCAAATGTGTGGATAATTTCAGATGAAGTGTATGACCGCATTGTTTATGATGGTGAGTTTGTTAGCATAGCGGAGTTTGAAAGCATTCGTGATAGGGTGATTATAGTAAACAGTTGCTCAAAGGCGTTTGCTATGACTGGTTGGCGACTGGGCTGGATGATAGCACCTAATAGGGAACTTGCTATCAAAGTAAGCAAGATTCAGGGTCAGGTGACTTCCGGAGCCAATTCAGTTGCCCAGCGTGCTGCCATTGTCGCCATAACAGGGAATCAAAAGCCATTTCAGGAGATGTATAGGGAATTTAAGAGGCGACGTGATTTTGTTATTTCATATCTGGAAGATAATTTCCATGGCAGTGGCATAAAATGGGTTGAGCCACAGGGTGCTTTTTATTTATGGCTGGACATTTCGGAATGGCTTAGAGAAAAAAATGAATTTAGAGATGGGAGTCAAGTGGCTGAAGAGATATTAAAACAGGTTTATGTTGCCACAGTTGGTGGAAATTCATTCGGGCTCCCAGAAGGACTAAGATTATCTCTTGCCACTTCAAAAGCCAATCTGAAAAAAGGACTGGAAAGATTGAAAAGATTCTTCTTAGATGAAGACAAATAACATAAAAGCCAGAATTAAGGAACTTCTAAACAGGATAGATTCCTTTGAAGACTTAAAAGTTTTTGTTATAGGTGATTTAATTCTTGACATTTATGAAGAGGGGGATGTAAACAGGATTTCGCCTGAAGCTCCCATTCCCGTGGTTAGATTAAAAAGAACTTTTTACAGGATAGGGGGTGCTGGTAATGTGGCACAGATAGCAAAGAACCTTGGTGCCAAGGTAACTATTTCAGGAGTTATTGGAACAGATAAGGAAGGACAGGTCCTCACTGACCTGATTCATAAAGCAGGTATAGACACAAGTGGTATAATAGTTAGCAATGAACGTCCTACAACACAGAAAACAAGAATTATTAGCAGAGGGCAACAACTTCTGAGAATAGACAGAGAAGATGATTCAAGACTTTCACAGGAAGAGGAAAAACGTTTGTTATCTGCACTCAACACTATTTTTTCAGAAAACAATTATGATGTTATTATCATTGAAGATTACGACAAGGGCGTCTTAAGTGAATCAATAATCAAGTATCTCAACTCATACAGGGACATTGGAGCTGTTGACCCCAAGGAGCGGAATTTTTGGCAATATAGTAATTACGCCATTTTCAAGCCCAACCTTCGTGAGTTGGTTCAAGCCGTTAATGGTCACGGTTCCCTTGAGGAAGCCCTTCAAGAGGCTTATTCTCGCCTCACACCACACTGGTTAATAGTCACTCTTGGAGAAAAAGGCATAAAATACGTTACTGCAAATGAGAAGGGACACGTTCCGGCTTTTCCCATTGAGGTTGCTGATGTTACCGGTGCCGGCGACGCAGTAATAGTGGCTCTATCCCTTTGCAAAACAATTGGGTGCACCGTTGAGGAGTCGTGTCTGTTTGCTAATCTGACAGCAAGCCTTGTTTGCCAGAGGATAGGTACCTTTGCACCAGAACCTCAGGATTTAGTTTACCATGCGAAGGCTCTTGGACTCATTGATTGAACTATGGAAAAGTCTTCGTGAGTCCTTTAAAACTTTTCTCAGGGAGACACAAACTGCTACTACCCGCACTATCACCGCTTTAGCGCTAGTCGCTGGAACCCTATCTGTTGGTTTGCTTATATTATATCACGGCTTTCCGCTCTCTCAACGTGCCAAATACATAATTGTTGAATTAATACATGTCATCTTTGTTATATATGTTTTCAACTTCTTTGTTAGACTGCTTTATTCACACAATAAATTAGAGGTGTTGCGACGCAGGTGGGTAGAAGCCGTTATAATACTCATTTTGACATTTGACCTGTTTAGTTTTTATTTCATTGGCGTCCCACTGCTGGAATATGTAGCAAAAAACGCCGGATTTGAAAATTACTATCCAATTTATGTTACACTTGTGCAAATCTTTCTCTTTGCTCTGTTGCTCATTGAAGTAGTTAGATTTAGCCAGTGGGTAATGTACTTACATATTCGTCCTGCAACTATGTTAATCGTATCATTCTTGACACTAATTAGCATTGCAACTTTGCTATTAATGCTTCCTGAGATGACTGTCAACGGCAGGATTTCCTTCATAGATGCTCTGTTCACTGCCACGAGTGCCACCTGTGTTACGGGCTTGACTGTTGTTGACACAGGAACATATTTTACTCTCAAAGGTCAACTGGTTATTCTACTGTTTATTCAACTTGGTGGAATAGGTATTGTGTCTTTCGCTACATTCTTTGTTATCTTTCTGCGTCGTGGAATGGCTATCCATCATCAATTGCAATTGCAGGAGCAACTGGCACAGGAAAGCCTTCAGGATGTGTTCAGACTATTAAAAGAAGTGCTTGTTTATACATTCATTATTGAATTGCTGGGTGCTGTTTTTATCTTTCTGGCATGGAATCCTGAACTGCAGTTCTCATCTCTCCCAGAACGCATCTATTATAGTATCTTTCATTCAGTTAGTGCTTTTTGTAATGCTGGATTTTCGCTTTTTAATAATAGTTACTACACATACCCTTTATCACAGAATTATCAATTACATATGATAACTGCAACACTTATTGTTCTGGGCGGACTGGGTTTTCCCGCTTTAAAAGACCTGTTTTCAAGAGAAAACCTTGTTGAGAGACTTCGGCTGCCTTGGAAACGGCTCAAGACAAGCACGCACATGGCAATCTACGTTTCATTAATTCTTATAGCATTGGGAACAATAATGATATTCCTACTGGAAAAGGACAATTTGTTTAAAGGATATAGTTATGCTGAAGCTATTGCTCATTCTTTTTTCCAGTCCATCACTGCCCGAACTGCCGGGTTTAATACAATAGACATTTCGTCTCTTTCAACTGCCACCCTGCTCTTTCTGATATTCTTGATGTTCATAGGGGCTTCCTCGGGCTCAACCGGAGGTGGTATAAAGATTTCAACCTTCACTATCATCACACTTACCGTATGGTCAGTAGTTAGAAACAAGAAGGAGGTTCATTATCGCAACAGGCGAATTCCACAGGAATTGCAATACAGAGCTTTTGCCATCTTAGCATTCTCCATAATAATAGTTAGTGTTTCCATTTTCTTGTTGAGCATTGTTGAGCCGGATAAGAATTTCAAAGACATTGTGTTTGAAGCCTTTTCGGCATTTGGAACAGTGGGGTTGTCAACAGGGATAACTCCTGAATTGTCTCCAGCCGGGAAAATAATAATAATAATTGACATGTTCATTGGACGGGTGGGACCGCTAACAATGGCTTTCGCCCTTGCTTCAGCGACCAAAGCGGGTCTATATAGCCTGCCCAGAACAAACGTAATGATTGGTTAAAATTAGAGGTTCCATGAGCAAGAAAGAATATATCAACATTGAAGAAATAGGAGAATTTGGGTTAATTGAGGAAATAAAAAAGATGTTTCATGACAAGCACAGAGCAGAAACTCTTATGGGTATTGGGGACGATGCTGCAGTGCTTAATATGAACAACCATGTTTTGACACTATTATCAACTGATAACCTTAACGAAGGCGTTCACTTTGACTTGTTCTATACACCTTTGAAGCATCTGGGGTTTAAGAGTGTATCGGTGAGCGTTTCAGACATTTGTGCTATGAATGGGGAACCGATTGGAATAACAGTGAGCATTGCCTTAGATTCCCGCTTTACTGTGCCTATGGTAAAAGAGTTTTATGAAGGAGTTCACATTGCCTGTGAGAAATATGGCATAGACCTAATTGGTGGAGACACTACTGGTTCATATAAAGGACTGTTTATAAACACAAGCATAATTGGAAGGGTTGAGAAGGAGCGGATTGCTTACAGGAGCGGTGCTCACCCAGGAGACCTGATATGTGTTACAGGCGATTTAGGAGGTGCCTACATTGGATTGCTCATTATGCAACGGGAAAAAGAAGTGCATATTGAAGCACCCAGGGCAACTCTCAAACTGGAAGGATATGAATATCCCATAGAGAGGCTTCTGAAGCCTGAAGCCCGACTGGATATTGTTAAACTGCTAAGAGAACTGGATGTTGTGCCCACAGCTATGATTGATGTCTCAGACGGGTTGGCTTCAGACCTTTTGCACCTTTGCACCGCTTCAAACGTCGGGTGTGTCATCTACGAAGACAAATTTCCTATTGACCCCGTTGTTTACAGAACTGCCCTGCTTGAATTCAATCTCAATCCAACAACAGTTTTCCTATCTGGCGGCGAAGACTACGAACTGCTGTTTACCATTCCGGAGAAATACGGCGACCTCTTTGAAAACCACTCTGATGTAACGATTATAGGAAAAATCCTTCCACAGGAAGAAGGCACCTATATGGTCTCTAAAAGCGGGAATAAATACGAATTAATAGCTCAAGGATGGGATGCCTTCAGAAAATACATGAGAGAAAATCCAGAGCAATAGCAAAGCGTTGTTATACTTAATTATCAACAACTTAGCAACTTAAAAATAATTTAATGCCTATATATAGAAGAGCATGACTTGAATTATAAAAGTTAACATACTACGATATAAAAGCTTTAGTATATAAGGAGCTATGCAAACGCTC
>JAJRPU010000199.1 GCA_024280615.1 Bacteroidota bacterium
ACGGCGTCAGAATGCTTCTCAAGTGTTTTTTTGATGGCTTTTAAATCTCTAAGATCAACCTTTTCAAGAGGAATTTCCTTGTTTGCTATTTCCTGAACCCTGTTCCATATCTCAGGATCTGCCCTTTCCATACTGTCAACACACACTATTTCATAACCTGACTTAATTAACTCAATCACGGTGTGAGACCCTATGTATCCAGCACCTCCAGTAACGATAAGTTTAAGCTTTTTTGACATATAGCGAACAAATTTTGGTTAGAAAACGTATTATAGATAGACCACAGTATAATTCCATAGCCATGTTGAAAGATATTGACTTTCCAATTGGTCGGGACGTTGAAGTGTTTGCAATAGAAATGGAAGATAAAAGCGATGGCAAGTGGTGGAAAGTTTTTATTCTCAATAAGGGGAATAAACCTTTAGAGAATGTTTTAATCTCCTCCGTTGCATACGATGAATTCGGAAGGCAAAGAACTCAAGTCTTCAGATATCATATTGAAAAGCTAGGAAGTGGAGAGTACGCCCCCTTAGATGTACTAACTCCGGAATTGCAATCCTTACTTAATGAATACTTTGTTTCTTACTGGCAAGATGGAATTTTATATGAGAGAAGGCTGACTTTTCCTGCACATCATTTTCTCAAAGACAACGAGGTTGATATCCCCATCCCAGGTGCAAAGGGGATTTTTGCGATATGAGTGATTCCGAAATTATAACTGGGAAATTTTCTGTATCTGATATGGAAGATGGGCAACGATTGGATAAATATCTCACAAATGTTCTGGGATTTCTTTCAAGACAAAAACTACAAAAAGCTCTTAAACAGGGGACTGTCAGGGTAAACAATAAACCTGTAAAAAAATCATACAAGCTTAAAGCGAATGACATCGTAGAAGTAGAAATTCCAGTAATAAAAGAAAGCAGACCTGACCTCGTTCCTGAAGATATCCCAATTGAAGTGATTTATGAAGACCCTCATTTGGTCGTTATTAATAAACCTCCGAGATTAGTTGTCCATCCTGCACCTGGGCACTGGTCAGGAACCCTCGTAAATGCCCTGCTCTACAAATATGGCAATTTGGAAGCTGGTGAATCGGAACGCCCCGGCATAGTCCACCGCCTGGATAAAGACACCTCTGGCTTAATGGTAGTTGCCTTAACAGAACAAGCATTAGTAGGATTGGCTACCCAACTTGCTCAGAGAAGTGTTAAACGAAGATATAAAGCACTGGTGTGGGGAACGCCCCAGCCCCCTCAAGGCTCAATAAATGTCCCTATTGGCAGGGACCCTAGTCACAGGGAACGTTTCACAGTCATTCCCTCCGGAAAAGAAGCCATCACACACTATAAAGTGCTTGGACCCATAAACAAATACTGGTCTCTTATTGAATGTAGGCTTGAAACAGGCAGAACACATCAGATAAGGGTTCACATGAGACATATTGGACATCCCATCTTTGGGGACCCTGTGTACGGCGGTGCTAAACTCAAAAACATTCCCCTAAAATTGCAAGATAAAGTGAAAGAAGTCTTAACAACATTAGGAAGACAAGCTCTCCACGCATATCACCTCTCTTTCCAGCATCCTGTGACCAACAGGCAAATGTCCTTTGAGATTCCTTTATACTCAGATATCCAAGATGCAATAGACAAACTAAAAAAGATTTCTGTATAGAGACGGGCTTGCTGGAACCGTCTTTAAAGTTGAATTGTTTTAGGTTATGCAGAACGGGGCGTAGCGTAGCCCGGTTAGCGCGCTGGCCTGGGGGGCCAGAGGTCGCCGGTTCGAATCCGGCCGCCCCGACATTAAGTGGCTTATAATTTTCTTTTTACCATTGTTATAACGAGAGACTTCCATAGTTCGGAATTTGGGGATTCAATGTTCTGGATTAATTTAAGTGACCTTTGTAAGTACCTGTCAGCCATAGAAATAACCTCCTTATCAATACAATGAGCTGTAAGGACAGAAGTTAAGCTTTGAAGGTCAAGTCCATTACTATTGAACTCCTCTATTAACTTCCATATATGTTCTCTCACTGAAGGATTCTGTTTATTAATAGCAACAATTATAGCAGTAGGCTTCTTTTCCTTAATATCCAATCCCCTTGTCTTCCCAGTCTGATCACTAAAAAGGTCAATGTAATCATCAATGATTTGAAAGGCTATTCCGGCATAGAACATAGCATTTCCTAAGGTTTTTCTCAGGGAAATGTTCTCAGGATCGGCAGCAATAACCCCTATCTCTGCTGCACTTTTCAATAGAGCTGCCGTCTTTCGCGAAACAATATTAAAATAGTCTTTACTTGTTGCTGTTTCCCAGTTTATATCCATATCATATTGTTGACCTTCACACACAATCCTTGCCGCTTCGGCTAATTTTTCAAAAATCATAGGTTTTAATTGCGATGGTATATATTTTAAAATTTCAAATGCCAGAATCATAAGCACGTCTCCTGACAGAATAGCTTGATTAATACCATATTTTTTATACACAGTAGGTATTTGACGCCTAAATTCGCTCCTATCCATTATGTCATCGTGAATCAAAGTGAAATTATGCAGCAGTTCAATGGAGGTAGCTGGAATCACAGCATTTCTTTCATTTCCAGCAGTGCGTGCTGCAAGCAATACAATTGCGGGTCGCAATCTCTTTCCTCCCGATAACACAAACTCCCATACAGGTTTATATAACTTTGATGGTTCACAATACTTTTTGCTTAATTCAAGAAGTGAATCTTCAACCTGTTTTTTAGCGTACCTTAAGAAATCATTTATTTGTTCCATCGTCTCAAAATTACGCCAGCCAAGCCTCCCAATACCATCATTACTCCTCCTAACCACACAAGGTTTATATACGGGAAAATAATTGCTCTAAGCACAATCCAATCATCACGGGGTACCTCCTGCAAATCAAAAACATACTCATCAGTGTCTGTTATAATGGTTCTGAATCTAATTGCCAACCTGCCATTATATGCCGTGTCAACCATTGTTATAAGGGAATTTCCAGTTAGGAAAAGTCCTGGCTTTAAGGTTATCACCTTGGAACCAGTGTGCAGATTGAAGATAGCAAACACTCCCATTGGACCTCCCTGTCCATTAGCATGTGGTTCTAAACCCACGAGTTGTAAAATTCCATATTGAGTGTGAAGAGTATCGCCAATGCGAAGGGTGTCGGTTCTAACGTTTGGTGTCAAATCTATGTTTTGAGGCATTGAATTTACGTGAACGAACAAGTCATATCCGGCGAATTTGGTTATGTCCGGATTAGCAACTATATTTTCACCATCTATTAGCACTTCAGGGGTTATATAAATTTCTTTTCGCTTTAAGGTGTCCCAGAGTTTTATATCAAAGTACACGTAATCTCCTTGCTTACGCATATCAGCGTAAGTAAGTATCCAATTTTTAATTGCTACAGGCTCATTCTTAAACAAGAGAATATGTTCTCCCATTGAAGAGGTAGCAGGTTTAAGAACTTCTTTCCTTGCAGAAGAAATGAGAACTCCCAGAACGAAAAGTCCCAATCCAAAATGAGACATAAACACAGGGACTTGCTTCCAATTTCCTTTTAGGAATTCAATCCAATAAATTCCGGAAGTTACCATAGCCCATATAGAAGCAAACAATAGTAATATGTATTTTATTTCAGTGAACTGCCATTTGAATATGAAAAAGAGTGAAAAGATAAACGATAGTATAGCAGCAATGATTAACAACCGAATGTTTCGCCGAGGTGGTTTCTTCCCATATACTAAGAACAATGCCAATCCGGAAAGGAACAGGATGATAACTGCGAAGGGTAATTGCCAGGAGTTATAATAAGCTACTGGGTCAGCGGGCGGTGCCCACGCTAACCCAAACAGTTTGTTCCATACAGGACGGGATGTGTCCACAAAAATCTGAAAAGCAGAGAGGAAAAGCACCAAAGACCCTATTGATAACCAAAACTCTCGCGACCACATTGACTCATCCCCAGGATTAACAAGGTCTTTCCATCGCCATATTATTAATGCCAGGTAAATCACTGCAAAGAAGATGAGGTAAGACACTAGTTGTCCAGACAAACCTAAATCGGTAAATGAATGGACAGAGCTTTCACCCAAAATACCACTTCTGGTCAAAAAAGAGCTGTACAAGACAAATACATAAGTGAGTCCAGCAAAAAGCAAGGCAAGTAGCAATTGTCTATTACGACGCCTATAAACAATAATCAAATGCAATCCTGCGACCGAGAATACCCATGGGACAAAAGATGCATTTTCAACAGGGGCCCAAATCCAATAGCCTCCAAAGCTAAGAGATTCGTATGCCCACACTGCTCCTAAGAAAATTCCAAAGCCGAGAAAAAACAGAACTACAAGGTACCAGTAATGGAGCAACCCAGATAATTCCTGCCATTTCTTGGTTATCAGTGACGCCACCCCTATGGAAAAAAGCGGTAACGCCGTTGCATAACCAAGAAACAACATCGGTGGATGAATTATCATCCAATAGTTCCTGAGCAGTGGGTTCAAGCCATTACCATCTGGTGGGACAAAGTCTGGTTTAACATAAAAAATAACATCTCCGATATACGCTTCTCTTAGAAGGACAAATGGGCTACTTCCAAGTACAAATTCTCCTATTTGAAGCCCCGTAACCATCATCAAAAGAAAAGCCTGACTGAACATTGCTACTGCCACAGCCGGATAAACAGTTTTATCTTTCATTTGCGTCATCATCCATAGAATCACTATACCTTGAAACAATGCCCATATTAGAAAACTGCCTTCTTGACCACTCCATAGAGCAGCCGGCTTAAACCAAGGCTCAAGGTCAAGTTTTGAATACTTCCACACATATAGGACGTCAAACCTGTTGGTGTAAAACAAATACATCAAAATACTTATAACAACGGCAATAAGTACGACGTGTAAAATGGTTACAATACTGGCAGCTACTTTCAGTTCCTCCCGTTTCCGTACGATTGTCCACAACAAGCCTCCAGTTACACTTAGGAGCCAGCCCCAAATTATTAAGAAATGTCCGAGAGAAGGCAAGTCAATCATCTGAAGTTTATACTTTGTCTAAACAACGCAATTTGCTTCAATTTAGTTGCCTTTCGCTTTTTTCTGTAGTTCTGCCAGTTTAAGCAATGCCTCCACTGGTGTCAATCGGTTAATGTCTATTTCCTTTATTTCACGCACAATTTCATCTTTCCATGATTCTACTTGTCCGACACCTGAAAAGAGAGTTCTTTCTGCGGGAAGGCTCATTTGACCTTTTTTGGATTCAAGCATAGCAAGAATCTCCCTCGCTCTTCTGATAATTGTTTCAGGCAGTCCAGCCATTCGGGCAACTTCAATCCCAAAACTTCTCTTTGCAACTCCAGGGGCTACTTTATAGAGGAATACTATTTCGCCATCTTGTTCTCTTACAAGCACTGTATAGTTCCTAACTCGCTTAAGTTTCCTTGATAAATCTGCTAATTCGTGATAATGAGTAGCGAATAGTGTTCTTGGTCTCACCACTGGATGGTCGTGAAGATACTCAACCACTGCCCATGCAATAGATAAGCCATCATATGTGCTTGTTCCTCTCCCTATTTCATCAAGCAACACGAGGCTTCTGGCAGTTGCCATATGGAGTATTGAAGCCGTTTCGGTCATCTCAACCATAAAAGTACTTTCCCCGGCAGAAATGTTATCTGAAGCACCCACTCTGGAAAAAATTTTATCGGCAATGCCTATATGTGCGTGCGAAGCCGGCACGAAACAACCTATCTGAGCCATCAATGTAATCAAAGCCACTTGTCTTAAATATACAGATTTGCCTGCCATATTGGGTCCGGTTATAATCATAATCTGCTGTCTGTTTTGATCAAGAAGCACATCATTGGGCACAAATCGTTTATTTAGCGGTAAGGTTTTTTCTAAGACTGGATGGCGTCCCTCCTGAATAAGAATTTTATGCTCACTACTCACCTCTGGTTTCACATATTGGTTTTTTAGTGCCAGGTGAGCGAATGTTGATAGCACATCAATTTGAGCAACTGCCTTTGCAATGTTACTCATCTGTGGTGCATATTGAGCAAGGTCTTCTCTTAAACGGTCATAAATTTCTTTTTCTAAAGCAAGGACTTTTTCAGAAGCCTCCAATATCCTGCTTTCCAACTCCTTTAATTCGTCAGTAACAAATCTTTCAACATTTCTTAATGTTTGACGACGGACCCATGTTTCAGGAACTTTGTTTTTATGAGCATTAGTAACTTCAAAATAATATCCAAACACTTGATTATATCCTATTTTAAGTGAAGGAATACCTGTTATGCGTTTTTCTCGCTCTAAAATTTCAATCAATATGCTTTTAGCGTTTCTCTCAAGATTTCTGTATTCATCAAGGGTTTCATCCACTCCATCTGCTATATAACCCCCTTTGTCAAATGTCTGAGGTGGATTTTCCACAAGGGTTTTTAAAATCTTATCAATCCATTCATCCGGTACTACGATTCTTTCCTTTAGTTGTCCAATCTCATCAGGAAGAGTATCAGCCAATTCATTAATGTTTCTAAGTGATAGCCCTAATTGATAGAGTTGTTTTGGATTAATCCTTCCCATAGCAAGACGACTGACTAGTCGCTCCACATCTCCTATTTCACGCAGTGTCTCTCGCACTTGCTTTAACTTATCTTGATTTCTAACGAATACTTCAACAACATCAAGCCTTTTATTAATTTTGCTTACATCTTTCAAGGGAAGAAGAATCCATTGTTGCAAAAGTCTACTTCCCATTGGCGTAACACACTCATCAAGAATATCATATAATGATTTTCCTTCCGGACGCATTGGTTCAACAAGTTCCAAATTCCGAATAGTGAATTGGTCCAGCCAGACATACTCAGAAGTGTCCAAGGGAATTGGTGGCATAATGTGATGAGCCTCACTATGGTAAGTGTCTCTTAGATATTGAAGGACTGCCCCCGCAGCACTGAGAGCAACTGGAAGTTTCTCCAGACCAAACCCCTTAACACTTTTAACTTTAAAAAAGTCTAATATGGTCATTAGTGCATGGTCATAATCAAACATCCATTCATCAACAGGATAGCCATTTATTTCACCTGCATATTCCCTCAAATGAGGCAGAATGTATCGTGGCACTAACACCTCTCCAACAGGAAGTGTCTTTAAAACCCGTCTTAAATCATTAGTGTTGCCCTGAACAACATAAAACTCACCTGAGTTAATATCTAACAAGGCAATACCCCACACATCACCCTCCTTGTTAATAGCAGCAAGAAAATTAGATTTTTTTTCATCAATTAAATTTCCGGTTAATATACCCGGGGTAATAACTTCAACAACTCCCCTTTTGACAAGTTTCTTACCGGGTTTTGGCTCTTCCAGCTGTTCACAAATAGCAACCCTATAGCCAGCTCTAACAAGCCGTGGCAGATATGTATCAAGGGCATGATAAGGGAATCCAGCCAGAGCAGCTTCTCCTTTCGTTCCAGCAGCCCGCTTAGTAAGTGTTATTCCTAAAACACGAGACAATATCCTTGCATCCTCATCAAAAGTTTCATAAAAATCCCCTACCCTGAAAAGCAATATTGCATCTGGATGGTTGCTTTTAATCTCATAATACTGCTTCATCAATGGAGACTCTCCTCTGGAATCGGTCTTGATTTTCATAGGCATAAAAATAAAAAAGCGGGAGCACCCGAAGGCACCCCCGCCTTGTTAAAGCAAAGCTATGTACTATTTAGGGTATTACTCTACCAAAAACTTTAGTGTTACAATATCGCCCTTTGTAGAAGTTATTTCGGCAACATATACACCTCTTGGTAAGTTGCCAGCTAATTCAACTCGTGTAGTTGTCATTCCTTCTCTTGAAGTGATGACTCTACCATCCACGGTGAGCAATCTGATTGCTTCCACAGGCACAGATGTAGTAATAACCATTCTACCGTTTATTGTGGAAACATATACATCAAATGCCTCTCCGGCAATAGCTTGAACGGATGTGGCTTGAACCACTACTGTATCATATGCAATGCATCCGTGAGCATCTATGACTTGAACCCAATAAGTACCTGTATCTACACCAAGCACCGTAGAGACACCTGTTTGTCCAGAGCTCCATACATAATTGTAAGGAGGCATGCCTCCAGTGACAGAAGCTGCAAGGACACCGTCACCGGCACCTGGTTGAGAAGGAGGTGTTGCATTAATTGTTACTTGAAGTTGTGCCGGCTCAAGGATTGTAACAGTGCCATAAGCAGTGTCTCCACACCCTGTTGTGTAATATACCTTAACATCATAGGTTCCAGGAGCTAAATTACCAACGCTGTCTGTTTGCATCCAAGTTCCACCGATATTGATTTCAACGGCAATATTAGTTGCTCCTGGAACAATGACTTTGAACCAGCCATCTTGGTCCCCAAAGCAAGAAACATATGCTTCTAAGTTAGCACCATTGGCAGAACGTCCATCAATTGTAAATAAAGGCAAACCTCCTACAGCAGGGTCATTCCAATAATAATGTTGGACTGTGTCTCCAGGGTTAGCGTTTACAGCTCCATAGAACCAAGATAGGCTAACACCTGCATATCCAGTAGCACAATCTTCACCCGGCATTGGTATTGCAACTTGCTGATAGATAGCATTGCCTCCCCAAACAGGGTCCCCTTGCGTGGGAATTGAAACCGGTGATACCGAATAAGTGCCCGTAGCAGGGTTATACTCTACATAAGCAACATGTAAATCACTTCCAGTGCCATCCAATGTTCCAGCAGGAGAATTGGGGTCATCCAACCAAACAACAGCCAATTTCCTACCGTTTGCCCAGGCAGAACGGGACACTTGAACCCTATTGTTCATCCTATCATTATCACCTCCTGCCTCTCCATCATTCCATGGGAAAACGGCATTGAGACTACCTAACCAAAGCACTGTGTCAACAGTACCAGTATTCAAATCATATACAACGTCTATAAGTCCCATTCCAGCAGTATATAAAATTGAATAGCTGTATCCCCAAGTAACAGGAAATACAATGTGGGCTCTATTTGCCATATCAATTGCAACGTCTATTTCAAAGAAACCCGTCCAGCTAGTTGGATATATAGTATCTATAGGAGTACCCTGATTATCTGTTAAAATTAGGGCACCCCCTAAATATGAAGTATCCAAGAAGTTATAAAATGGAATTTCACCACCATCTACCCACGTTTGTCCACCATCAAGAGTATAATGAATAAATGGTCTCATAACGTCTTGGGCAGTGTCCTCCGGCGTTTCAATTGTCCTATCAGACAATCCGACTAAAGCAGCAACACCAGAGGGCTTGGCATCGAAGGCAAATTCAATAACACCTGCTGGACGCCCAGGACCAATAGAATCATAGTCCTGAATAGACCAAACATGGTCAATAATAACTGTGTCTTCCATACCATTAGCTCCCATATATACCCAACCTTTCAAAAAGGCAATGTTATATCCTGCTCCCGTGAGCCAATCTGCACTAGCTGTCATAAAAGTGTCATCTGCAATCCAAGCCAGCCCATAAGTTCCCCATGAACCAGGAATGTCAAGAGTTTTTTGAGGTCCGATATAAGAACCGTCCACCTTAGCAATACCATAAGTAATCCCAAGCCAATTCGCACCATCATGATAATATCCTGCATATACGGCATATGCTTGTGCTGGGTCTGTATTACCAGCTGGATTGTAAATTAAAACTTCAGGATAACGTGGATTAATAGTTCCACCACCTACTTGGGTAATGTTACCTATGTCTGCATTCCATGTAGCACCCCTGTTATAGGAAACGTCTATTCTATAGTGACCTGTTGCATCACCATATCTATATGTGTTATTTCTGTGAATAAAGACCATCAGGTCCAAGTCGGGGTCATATGCAAATTGATGGTTTCGTGCGTAAAGAATAGTGTATGGATGGGGACTTGTTCCCATTTTGGTAACAGGGAAAGACGAGCTTACTGCCCCGGCAAATCTCCTTTCTACAGAGGCTTCCACAGTGGGCTGTTCCGCTATTGCTTCCATTACCTTTTGCTTCTTCCAATCCACTCTAACCTTAGGCACTTGAGCGAGATTAACGATGCTTTGTGCGGACACAATCCCCACACTAAGCCCTAAAATACCCATTAATTTCTTCCATCCCATGGCTATCATTTTTTACATTTTCAATTACAAAGTTAAGGCAAAAAATTTAAACTGCCAAATGACCATTATCAGAGACAACCTAAGTTTGCATATAGAAAAGTTGAAGGATGCAGGAAACAAAGCAAGAAAAGATTCTTCTTTTGCCTCACAACAGGGTTGAATTTGCTTTAAAACGAATGGCTCATCAAATAATAGAAAGGCACATCAAAGATTTTAGAGTGATACTGATTGGAATTGAGCCTCGTGGGGCTTTGGTAGCTAAGCGTCTTGGACAATTAATAACTGCTTTTAGTAACCTATCCATTGAAGTGTTGACTGTAAAGATAGACAAGAAAACAGGAAAGGTCTCCTCTTCATTATCTGCAGAAAAAATCACTGGTAAAGTTCCCATTGTTGTTGATGATGTCTTGTTCACTGGGAAAACGTTATTTTCTACCACCTGTTTTGTTAACACCTATTCTCCCGAAGGTATAGAAACTGCTGTTCTCATAAGTCGTAACATGCACAAGTTTCCTATCAGTGGCGATTATGTTGGATTTGATTTAAGCACCACCTTTCATGATTATGTAGAGGTTGTTCCTGAGGCAGGGGGCTTCCAAGTCTATCTTCTAAAAGCAGGATAGCACATTTATTGCCTTAAGTTCTCCAACAGAGCCTTAAATTTAAAGTTTACATCTTTAAGGAACGAAAGTATCTCATCTATGGGAAGGTCAGTTTCAGAATAAGCCTGTTTGGCACTATTCTCAATTTCTTCAGCATTTGTTAATTTGATTGATGGTAAATTTTTCAAAGACATACCTCTCTTTTTTGCTTCCACGTATCTGAGCAGAGCTACTCCCCTTTCAATGTTTGTTTCTACGGGATTTTTAATATATGCTTCAAGAATTCTTTGTTTTAATCCTTCCCAAAGTGAGTTTTCATTATAGCGATGGAAATTTTGCATAGTCCACCTAATAGCATTACAAATTCCCTTAGCCATTTTGTGTCTTAGTGAATAGGCATATAGTGCTTCTGCCGATGCAACAGCTTTCCTATACCGACGTAATTCTATGTTAACTATCCAAGAATAAATATGAGAAACAATCACATTGGCAGGGTCATTTCGCAAATCCTTTAACATTGAGATATATTGTTTTTCAAGAGCCTCATAATTTCCTTCCACCAAGGACAACCAGATTTTAGAAAAAACAAAAACGCTTTTTGTATTAACAGGATAGTGTTTCACAGGCATTGTCTGAACAGCATTTTCTAAGCATTGCTCTCCTTCTTTATAAAATCCATTAAGTATGTACCAGGCTCCTGCTCGCACCTGCAACATAACTATTTGCCTATTCAATTCTTTATTTATTACGGAATCAATCGTCTTTTTAACGCTATTTATGTCCCCGAATACGTTCAAAGCCGAAGAAGCAGTAATAAATTCAATTATCTTAGGCAGAAAAAACCTAAAGCCTAAATCATCCTCATATTTCAATTCATATTCAATTTCAACATATTTCCTTAGCTCTTGGAGCACAGGAATCACTTCAACCAAACCGTTTACTAAATCAAAAACAGTTTTTACAAAACCCAATTTAGAGAACACAAGTAGATAAACCCCGATAGCCCAGACCATTATATAATGAGGGTAAACATCGGAGAAACTATTATTTCGCAAGAACTCCGAAATGTGTTTTAACAATTTAGCAGAA
>JAJRPU010000200.1 GCA_024280615.1 Bacteroidota bacterium
CTTCAATATCAATGGACTTCCTCAAATGCAGTTATTTTCTGTGACACATGTCAATCAACCACTCTGTATGTGAGGGATTCAACGCTGTTAGTCCTCCAAGTAACAGACTCTTTCGGATGCATGTATTTTGACACAGCCCAGATAAACGCTTTGCCAAGACCAGTCTTCTCAATCCCAGATACAGACGTGTGCTATAGAGACACTGTAGTGCTTAGAATCCCTCAATCGGCAGGATTCCCATACAATTCAATAGTAGTTTCTCCTAATCAATATCTTGAATGTGACACCTGCCAGACAACTCAAGTATTCCTTCCCGATACACCAATCACTTTTGTCGTTTATATAGAAAATCAATGGAATTGCACATGGAAAGATTCAATAACCTACAATGTTTCATATCCATCGTTTAGATACCTTGTCTATCCGGAGCCACCATTGTGCTACAATGAAACAGTAAACTTGAAAATCTACTCCACGGGCAATTGGTTGCCTTATACTTATTCTCTGATAGCCTCTGATAGCATAATAGTTGCTTGTTCAACTTGCGAACAAACAACCATCACAGGATTGGACACCGGACAAGTTATAATAACTGTTACAGATGCTCTGGGTTGCTCGCTCTCCGATACGGCACATATACCAGTTCTACCTGAATTAAAGGTTTCCGTTTTCGATACAGCGGTTTGTTTCGGAACTCCTCAGGTAACATTATTCCCAAGTGTTGTGAATGACCTTACTGAATTGGATTACCTATGGGTTGTTCCCAATGCGGACGTTGAGTGTGCAACCTGCGATTCACTTATAGTATATCCAGAAGAGACCACTCCAGTGCTAATCCTCATTCGTGACACCTTTGGGTGCGAAGCCTCCGACACTGCACTTCTCAAGGTATTGCCAGCACCACAATTCGCCCTGAACGACACGGTAATTTGTTGGCACGACACACCAACAACCACAATACAGATTAATCACTACATACCATATTCCATTATCTGGCATGCTAATCCAAACTTGATAGATTGCGATACATGTCCAAGAATAAACATTTATCCAGTGGACTACCTATCCATTACGGCAACACTCACAGACACATTAGGATGCTCTTGGCAGGATTCAATGCTTGTTTTCGTAGATAAAGGACCCGAACTGGAAATCTTAGGCGACACAATCTTCCTCCAAGGAACACCAATACAATTGGAACTTTTCACAGATGCACAACGCTTCTTCTGGCTAATCAATAATAGACCAGTGGCTATTGACCAATATATCTTCTCCTTGCCTTCTGGATTAATCCGAGATTCCACTTATGTGATGGCGTACGGATATAACGACCTTGGGTGCCGTGCCTATGACACAGTCCTCGTCAGAATAGTTGAAGTTCAATGTGAAAAGGCTCTGTTCGTGCCTAATGCATTCACTCCAAACGAAGATGGCTTAAACGACCAGTTCCATATTTACTCGCTAAACCCATTCATCAATATCAAGCACTGGGAAGTGAGAAACCAATGGGGCGAAATCCTCTTCCAAACAAGAGATGTTTCTTTTGATAACAAAGGACACAGCATCCAATCATGGGACGGAACATTTAACGGAAACAAAGTCCCACCTGATGTATATGTCTATTACATTACTTACGAATGCGATGGAATACAGTTTATGAAGAAAGGTGACGTTTCAGTTCTGTATTGATTCAAATTCTTTTTGCCCTGTAGGCTTTAAAAAACTCAATCGCAGTTTTAAAGAGAAGACTTATTTTTTTATCCTCTTTTAATCTGTGTTACTTTGTAGTTTTAACAATATCTCCAAAATCCGTAAATTTGTATTCAAAACAGGGCATGTGGCGCTTTGCCTACACATTGGTGATTGTCGGAACTGTTCTGGCTATGACAGTCCTTGTGGCAACTTCCTCATCTCCCAAAGGCGAATGCTCTGCAACAACTACTTTGAACGTTTCCTGTTCAATTAGATGCGAAGGCAAAAATTTTTCCTGCGACGCCTCCGTATTCTACCTCAAATGTGTATGTGGTGAAGAATACGGCAAAATAGAAATTCCTGAACAAACTATTAAAAGCCTTAAGGAATTCACAGAAATGTGCCACACGGAACTGAAGTCAAATGAAGCAAAGAAAATAGCCGAGTTAACAACGAAATACATTCATTATGCAATGAAAAATGACCCTAAGGAAGTGGCAGCAATTGGCAAGAAGATTGAGTTCTTGCTTCTCGCATTGCCCTCTGACGAGAAAAAGAAAGTGCTTGAATTCTTTAGGACTCATGGATTTGAAAAGGCGGATTTCTAAAAAAGAACTTTTGGTTTAATCGTATTAGGAGTTGTTTTGAGCTTAGGACTCGCTTCTACGAATAAGTTACGCATAGTAACGGAAGTACAACCATCAGACAATCTGCTAATCATAGGCATCCGTGGGAAACGAACCATTGATACAATCTCCACTAAGGCTTACGTCCTCTATAGTAGGAAATACAGCAATATAGATTCATTTGTCTATATAAATTGCGACACAGCAATTCTGCTCACTAGAACCTGCGATTCAACAGCAGTCAGTTGCCTGATTGCCAATGGGCTTGATGAAGTGCAACGCTATCAATTTTGGGTTAAGACCATTTGTGGCAGACCAAAGGTGCATAGGAAAGCAAACACTATATGGTGCGGTTGTAAATATAAAGTTACTTCTTCGTATGCAGTGTCTATTTGTGTTCTTTCTAACGCGTTCCATCCAAAAGTTAAATGACTTATTCAACTGGAATTTATTAAATGGGCAGTAAATCTCTTGTAATGCCAAAAAATGTTTATGCCAAGTTATTACTAATGTTAATTTCGGGCGTTTCAATTGCACAGTCATATCTACTGTTTGATACAATGTAATTACAAAATCTACGAAGAGCAGAATGCATTTTATGTCAAAGCATCAAAAAAAAAAACATATATTTGTCAAGGTCAGCAACTAAGATAGAGTAAGAAATGCATTGACCCATCTGCTTATGAACCCGTTGCCAGTGGATACATTGACAACTGTGGCATTGGAGTTTTCATCTCCAGAAATGTCCTTGAAAATAGACATGTGCTAATTGTCCAAAACTGCTATAACCAACAATTGGGATATTGTATGATACCCATAAA
>JAJRPU010000201.1 GCA_024280615.1 Bacteroidota bacterium
CTTGGTTGTGGGTGTTAAGATTGGTTCTGGAAGTGGGTCGTATGGTCTAAGACCATCAGGAAGTATATGTTCACCAAAAACTCTTTCACCTTTTTGATATTTCCGCAATGCACTACCAGCCAGATAAGCTCTCACCACAAATTCAACCGGAACAGGTTCGCACTTAACACCCACAGAAACGTTAGGGTGTGGGACTCCGGCTAGCCACACAGGAATTATTTCTTTTGCCATATCAAGGAAAAAAGCCGCTATTTGATTGAGAACTTGCCCTTTATATGGAATAGGTTCTGGAAAAATTGTATCAAAAGCAGATATTCTGTCTGTAACTACCATTACCAGCCACCTACCCTCAATCTCATAGACATCCCTAACTTTCCCACGATAAAAATTAGTCTGATTGGGTAGTATTATGTTTGTTTCAAACAACCCTTTCATTTCGCTTGTTCTTATTACCCTTCAAAATTAAGTTCTTAAAAATATCCCAGTACTTAGCAAGGATTCGGAGTATTGCTAATTGTTTAAATGCCTTACGTGCTTCCTGAGCGGGAGAACCAAAATAAGCTTTTTTACCTGATAGGGATTTATCAACTCCCGACTGGGCATAAATCTCCGCATCATCGCCAATGGTAAGACTCTTTGAAATGCCTACTTGTCCCCAGAGTATAACCCTATTCCCCAGGATAGTTTTCCCAGCTATACCTACCTGTGCAGAAATAAGGCAATTTTCTCCTATTATGACTCCGTGTGCTATATGTGTAAGGTTGTCAATCTTTGTTCCTTGCTTGATTATTGTAACGCTGGATACGGCTCTGTCAATAGTGCAGTTGGCACCAATGTCAACATTATCCTCAATGATTACTTTCCCACAGCTTTCCATTTGCTCATAAGTGCCGTCTTCCCACCGCTTGTAATAGAAAGCATCATATCCTATTACTGTGCCAGGACCTATTTTAACATTATTTCCTATTTCAACATTATCCAAGATAACCACATTTGGATAAATAATTGTATTCGCTCCTATCTTAACATCCTTTCCAATAAAGACCCCCGGGGATATATGTGCTGTTGGATGAATCTGAGCACTTTCATGTATAAAGGTTCCCTGTGGTAACTCCTTTTTAAAGAAATGTCTTATTAACTTATTATAAGCCCTGAAAGGTTTATCAACTACTAAAACCACCTTACCGTTATCCACGTTCAAGGGCTGAGGAGCTATGAGTGCTGAGGCAAGCGACTCTAAGGCTTTCCGGAAATATTTCGGATGGTCAACAAAGGTTATGTCTCCCTGTCCGACACGATGGATTTCATTTATTCCATATATCGGAACTGTTTCATCACCGATTATCTGCTTTGCATTTATTATCTGCGCTATCTCTGCTACTGTTACAGGTCTCTTAAATTTCATCAGTATGCACTGTTTTGCCCTCCGGTGTATCTAATTAAACGCACAAGTCTCTCTCAAAAGTTTAGCTATTCTTATCTTTGCTAACATAAAATTAAGACATTTGGAGTTAAAAAAGACACCTTTACATCAATGGCATGTGTCTCACGGAGCTCATATGATTCCATTTGCGGGGTTTGAAATGCCTTTATACTATAGTTCAATCAAGGAAGAACATTTAAATGTACGTGGGAAGGCAGGGCTCTTTGATATTTCTCACATGGGAGAATTCCTCATTTATGGTCCTGAGGCTTTTGAGTTCTTACAATATGCTACCACTAATGATGTTGGTCGTCTTGCCAACGGTCAAGCCCAATATACTCTTATTTTAAATGAAAACGGAGGTATAATGGATGACGCCATTTTATACAAATTGGACGACAACAGATTTATGATAGTTGTCAATGCAGCAAACATTGAAAAAGATTTCAATTGGCTATCCCACATAGCAAATAATTTTAATGTTAATTTAGAAGATGTAAGTGACCAGATGGCACTAATAGCTATTCAGGGTCCTAATGCACAGGCTATTCTTAATAAGTTAGTAGATGTAGATTTGGCACAAATCCCTTACTATCACTTTTCTGTTGGGGCGGTATCAGGCTTTCCAAATATCATAATTTCCAATACTGGTTACACTGGGTCCGGGGGTTTTGAATTATATATGGCACCCGGTTATGCTAAATACATTTGGGAAGAATTACTTTATGAGGGTAAAGAGGAAGGACTTATCCCTGTTGGATTGGGTGCCCGAGACACATTGCGTTTGGAAATGGGATACCGGCTTTATGGAAACGATATGGATGAATCTACAACGCCTTTGGAAGCGGGTCTCAACTGGGTTGTTAACTATGATAAAGATTTTGTAGGCAAAAAAGCTTTACTCAAACAGAAAGAAGAGGGTTTTTCAAGGAGATTACGTGGATTCATTGTGGAGGACCGATTAATCCCCAGAAAAGGCTATGAGATTGTGAATCGCAAAGGAGAAGTGGTGGGAACTGTAACATCAGGTGGGTTTGGTTATTCAATTAACAAAGCTATTGGCTTGGGATACATAAATCGTACTGCATTAAAGGACAAAGAAAACCTGTTTGTTAAAGCCAGAAACAGATTGGCAGAGATTGTCCTTACCAAATTGCCTTTTTATAAAGAATCACCGTTTGTAAAAAAATAAGGAAGTGATAGGAAAGAAAAACTTGTTTGTGGCTTTGACTCCAGAGTATCTGTTTAAGCTACCTGTAAAAGCTAGTTTGATTATACTGATAGATATTTTTAGGGCTACAACGACAATAACGGCGGCTCTTCACGCTGGTGTGCCTAAGCTTTTGCCAGTTTCTTCTCTGGAGGAAGCTCGGAAATCAAGGGGAACGGGAGTTTTGTTAGGAGGTGAACACAAAGCAGCAAAGCCCTATGATTTTGACTTAGGAAACTCCCCTTTAGAATACACACCAGAAAAAATAGGCAATAAAACAGTTGTTTTTTATACTACTAATGGAACAAGAGTATTAGCACTGTTAAAAGAAGCACCCCAAATAGTATTCGGAAGTTTTTGGAACATAAGTGCTATAGAATCTTATGCTAAGAAGTGGAGTGGAGACATTGCCTTAGTATGTGCAGGATGGAGAAGTCATGTTGCTCTGGAAGATGCTGTGTTTGCAGGAGCTTTAGTGGAACGACTTGAAAATGAATTCACGCCCTATGCTGACGACCCTGTAATAGCAAAAATGCTATGGGAACAAGGGAAAGACAATCTATATGAATTTTTAAGGCGAGGAACTCATTGGAAAAGATTGAAGCGTCAAGGCGTTGAACAAGATTTTGAAGTGTGTTTACGTCAAGATATAACGAACGTGGTTCCAATTTATAAAGAGCCATACATAGTACCATTGGAAGCGAAACCATTATCCCATGCTCTTGCAACAGCTAATAATCACAACAATAGTAGTTAGCATTTTCATAGCCTGTGGCAAGAAGAAACCTTCATCGCCCCCTGCACAGGCTCCTGCTTCGTCTAAAACTTTCAAAGAATTTGAATTTTCCGAAGATAGTGCATATCAATATATTGTTAAGCAAGTTCTTTTTGGTCCTCGGGTTCCTGGAACAGATGGGCACTCCCAATGTGCAAACTGGATATTATACAAATTATCCCAATGGGCAGATACTGCCTTCATTCAGGAAGGAGAGGTCACCCGATTTGACGGGAAGAAATTACCGATCAAGAACATCATTGCTTCTTTCGGGGACGGTTCCAACAGATGGCTGTTAGTTGCACACTGGGACACAAGACCGTGGGCTGACCAAGACACTATCAGGGTTGACCAACCGATTGCCGGTGCTGATGACGGTGCCAGTGGAGTGGCTGTCATCCTGGAGCTGGCACGTCAATGGTCTAAAAATCCACCGCCCGTTCCAGTAGATATTCTTCTCGTTGATGCAGAGGACCAAGGACCTCCTGTGTGGGAACAAGTTGAATCAAAACCCGAACATTGGGCACTTGGAACTCAATACTGGGTTAAAAATCCTCACAGACCTTTGAAATCATTCCAAGGGGGTATCCTACTTGATATGGTAGGGGCACAGAATCCTTCTTTTCTAATGGAAGGCATATCCCTACAATATGCAAGACACATTGTGCGTGATGTGTGGCACACAGCCAGCCAATTGGGATACTCGCATCTGTTCATTTTCTTAGAAGGACCTCCTGTTACAGATGACCATTACTTTCTCAATATAGCAGGAATTCCCACGATAGATATCATAAACTTAAACCCATCCACTCCTCACGGTTTTGCACCACATTGGCATACACACAGAGACTCCATACCAATTATTAGCAGGTACACATTAAAAGCGGTTGGCATCACAGTGGGAACATGGTTCAATCAATTATCTAACGTTACGCCTTAACCTCCTGCTTGTCAGGCAACTTATCTCTCCACAGGTAAACAAATGTCCAGAGAGCCATTAACAGAAAGCCCAACCTAAAAATGCCATCAGAGACAGCGAATATGAAACTCACAGCAACAACAAATATTATCCATAAAATAGCAGGGAAAATGAACCAACGTGCTCCAATTCCAGTAAGCAATGACAATCCAATAATAGTGTCAGAGATTCCTGAGTAAAAAACAAAATCTCGGGCATATTCCTCCGGTACAACCTGCACAGCTAGATCAATGTGCCCTTTGTTAAAACCCAACAGTCCCAAGGAAGCTGTTCCATGGGCAAGGAAGGCAAAAGCCAAGCCTATTCGCACCAAAGTGGGCTTCAAGTCCCCTTTTGTTTTCCACAGATAGAGGGCAATGGCAGTGAAGATCCATGGAAGTCGTCGCATTATCTCTGCAAAACCAAAGAAGGATTGTTTGTTGAAGTAATACATTGTATATGCAAGAAATCCAACAATTGTCAAATATCCGATTAAAACGGGTATTAGCCAGCGGAGTCCCCAACCTCCGACAAGCAAGATAGTAACTATAATCTCTGCTATTCCTAGCCCTGTTAAGAAAGTATCAACGGGAATTTGCCAATCCACGACAAATCCGAGAATTTTATTTGCGGTATTTACTAAATTGGTATGTAAACCAATCAGGGGAGAAAGTCCAAAGTTGACAAGGGCATGTCCAAAGAAAGTAAGAGCCAGGACGAACCTAAGTGTTTCTGGATTGCTTATTTTTCTTGCTATGTCCTTCATGGCGCAGTTATTTTGCACAAATGTAAAAAAAAATTGTTACCAACACACGACAAAAGTCACAAATAAATGATTTTTCTGCGGAATTAAATAAAACAATTTAATTCGCTCCTAATCACCTCAATCTTTGCTAAGTTTGTAGTGTAAGGACAATCCTGTGAAAATGACAAGAATTGTCAGGCTGGTTCTCGGGATGGTAATTTTTCTAAGCTTGGTTGAAGGAAGATCGTTTGCACAGCTGGCTTCAGAGGACAGCACCCAGGTTGAAGAACTAATAAACAAAGCCAAAAACGTCCTGAGGTATTACGTTATTCAAGATCAGGCGATTAACTATCTTCTACAAGCCGACTCCATCGCCAAGGGACAACACACCTTAGTTAAATACTGGTTGATAAAAGCAATTGTTAAAGACCCCTATTATGGAGACGCTATGGCACTGCCCTATGTAGAACAAATTAAACAGGAAATAGGTACCCTTCCCGAAGACATATATTATCTCATAGGGCGTGTCTATCACGAAGCCTCTATGTTTGATTCTGCCCTCTATTACTACAACACCTATCTGTCAATCATAAAGAAAGTTGTTGCCTTGAAAATCAAAAACGTTCCTTCCCTGCTCCAATATAAAAAGGTTCTGAGAGACATAGACAAAGTGAGGTACGCCATGCGTATGATGGACGACACCGCTGAAGTTAAAATTTTCAATCCATCTGGACTAAACACAGTTTTTCATGAATATTCACCTGTGTTTGATAACAAAAATCAAATAATCTATTTTGCTTCCAGAAGGCCGGGCAATAAAGGCGGACCAAGAACAATAACTGGAACTCCTGATTCCCTAGGTGGATTCTGGTTTGAAGATATATACTATGCTCGCTTCAATCAGTATTCTTTTACAACAGCTAGAAACATTGGTAGCCCCATAAACACGGAGCGGAATGAAGCCCCCAACGGGGTCAGCCCATCTGGAGACACATTATATATCTACCGGGATGATGGAATAAAAGCAGGAGACACTTACTTTTCATTTAAAACATCCGAGGGGTGGAGCGAACCAACCAAACTCAAAGCACCTCTTAATTCACCCTATTGGGAGGGCCAAATGGCATTTACTCCAAGTGGCGACACCGTATTTTTTGCAAGTGACAGAGAGGGTTCCATTGGGGGGAAAGACATCTGGATGAGTGTTAGGGACAAGAAGGGCAAATGGAGTGAGCCAATAAACCTTGGTTTCCCTATTAATTCCCCTTATGATGAAATCTCCCCTGCAATATCCCAATCAGGCAAAATCCTTTATTTTAGTTCAAACAGGCCTGGCAATAACTTTGGCGACTATGACATCTATTTCTCTGAAAGAACAGAAACTGGTTGGACAAAGCCCATCCCACTCCCATTTCCAATAAATACTCCCTCAGGAGAAACATTTTACATTCCTATTGACAGCACTAGAGCAGTTTTTGCTTCCAACAGACAAGGCGGCATAGGAGGTTACGATATATTCCTTTTGGAATACCTACCTGAATTCTTCAAAAGGAAGAAATATGCCGGAACACTCTCTTTCGTAGGGAAATTTAAAACAGAAGGTATAATTATTTCACTTGACACTAAGATTGTTAAGGTATTTTTTATAAGTTCAGCAGCTAAGGATACTATATTTGCAGACATCAAAAGAGTCTCTCCATCTGTTTCCTACTACAAAAAGCTCTTGCATTCAGACCGGGCATACAAAATGTTCGTTCAGCATGGTAATATAGCAGAATACCTTACAACTTTAAACCAAGATGAAAACTTAGACTCCATAGTGGAAATAAACATAGTGGCAGGGGACCTAAAACCAGCAGCACATTTCTACTTTAGCAACATCTATTTCAGCTTTAATTCCGATTCTATATTACCTGTTTCGGAGCGAGAACTTAATGCTGTTTATACATTTATGAGAGACTATCCCCACGTAAAACTGTATATTGTTGGACACAGTGATGCGGTTGGCGGTTATAAATATAACGCTAATCTGTCAAAGAAAAGGGCTGAAGCCGTTAAAAGATGGCTGGTAAGAAAGGGTATCGCTCCAAGCAGACTATTCACTAAAGGATTAGGCGAAATAAAACCACTTGTAATTAATTATACCCTTTCAGGTAAAGATGCCCCCATTCAGCGAGCTAAAAACAGAAGAGTTGAATTCTTTATTGCGGCAGTTACAAGCAGCGACTCAATCTTTGAACCATACAAAGGAACCGACCCTTTTAAAGGTCCACAAATAATATCCCTCAAAGAATTGCCCCGAGAAGGCAAGTGGGTATTGCTAATTGATTCTGACCATAAATTACCTCAAGACTTTTTCAATGGGATCGCTGATACTATCTATGTTTATACCGAACAACTTAACAAATCTCAAAAAAAGTTCTACTATCTTACTCCCGTTGCAGATGATTCTGAATTATATAACTTCGTAGAGAGAGTCCGTGCAATGGGACTCAAAACAGCAAGAGAATTATCCGATAAAAATTAAGGGATTATGAAGTGCTTTTTTTTTGTGTTGCTAATGTTTTTTCTACTTCCTTTGAATGCCCAGCAGAAAGAAGAAGATGGCAAAGCAAAAGGCAACATTTCTCGCATTGCTAAAAACGGACTTGTCTACATCTTTGACAATAATGAACCACCTGCATTAGAACTATTTGACCAACTATGGCAAAAGGACTCAACAAAGCCAATAGTTCGGCTTGGCTGGGCTATCTCACATATAGCAGGGGGGGGAAACAAGGAAAAAGCTGTCATTATCCTTGAAGAGTTGCAAAACGAAAAAATCATACGCAAGCGAAAATATGCTTATTGGTATTGGTATTACCTTGGCAGGGGGTATCATTCCTTATTGCAATTAGAAAATGCTCAAGAAGCTTACGGGAAAGCTTTGCAGAAAACTAAAAAACCATCATATAAATCAAGAATTAACAGATGGCTACAATATTTGAAAAATACCTATGACCTTATCAAAGACACAATGTATAGCGATGTGTTCGTATTCAATATGCTTGATCCAATTAATTCCCCTTATAGGGAATATGCCAGCGTTCTGCCACAGAACGAATCAAGAATTTACTTTACTGCCCGGAGACCCGGCAATATAGGTGGTA
>JAJRPU010000202.1 GCA_024280615.1 Bacteroidota bacterium
TAATGGAAAACCTCTTCCTATGGTATTCCAACCATCCCTAGGGACATTAGACGGCTTTATAGGACTTAAGTATTCTGTTAAGTTACTGCAAATAATGGCTGGTTTTCAACAACCTTTCACACAAAATAAAAACATGTTTTTAGTTGATTACTACCCTCAAAACTCAATATTAAGAAACGTACCTTCCACAAATGGTTTTGTCCGCAAGGGAGACCTTATTTTACGCCTTGCTTCGCCTCTGAAAGTAAATAATTCTATAGAACTTGTTCCTTCTATGCTATTGATTTATCATATTGATAACGACTTATTTATTGACATAGACGGCAAGTTGAAAGAAATAGAGGGTTCTAAAGGAATTACACTCAACGGAAATATTTTCTTAAATTATACCATTAAAGACAAACATGTTTTTCAATTGAGTGTTGCCCGACCATTCATAGTTCGTGCAGTACGGCCCGACGGTTTAACAAGACATTTTGTGGTAGGCTTAGAATATAAACACGCAAACGTTAAATACACAGAACCAATTAGGTGGTAAAGTCCCCGCTTACCTGTAAGGTCATTGATATTACTAATGCAATCTTCTATTTTAAACCTATATCCCGAGTTACGCATTTTTATTTTAAAGAACATACTGGCATACAGTTATTTTGTTCTAAATTCAAGGTCTGCTTTTCATTTATGCAGAATTGCCCTGTGTTACAAAAGCAAATAAATTTTTTTTTATCAGTGTCAAAATTACAAAAAATTTTCATAACGCAAAATACCCTAATTTTTGCTGAAAAACGTCGCTATTGCTGGAATTTCTACTTGCCATATTGCGTAACTTAGGTTTGAGGTCGTAAGTCAGGTTAAAGTACTGTTCATGTTTGAAAGTAACATATGATACTAAGGTCGTTATGTAGTGCAAATAAGTTGAATAATTTTGCTAATGTAAATCGGGAAATGAAATATCGTCCTTGGATTCTGATAATTTAAATATTGTGTTGTGCTCTAAGGTCTTGCTAATATTTTCACACGTCAACAACTGAACTGCTATATTGATTGTTAAATGTTTAAATAGAAAGTTAATGGCTTTTTTAACACGTTGAATATCAAACACTTTTGGGGAACGAATGTCCCACGGGAAATTTTGAGGTTTAGCGTTTAGCCAATTGCACGAGGCAACTCCAATGACATGTTGACCATAATTTCCTAAATCTCTTATCTGCTCAACGAGTTGAGGGCTATAAGGAGGCAGTTGTTTGGTAGGGAAGCCATCTGAATCTTGTGAAGGAACGAGTGAAAGGAGGGGAATGAGGTTGGATGCTTCTGGAACTATAAAAGGCGAAAGAACAAGTAGATTTAAGCTGGATAGTAGTTGTGTCAAGGTACTGAGTTTGGCTTGTAATAATTCAGGGCGGATGCCATGTATGCCTTTCCAAAGATTTTCTGTAGAATAGTCCACACTGTATAAACCAGGATTCTCACGCTCAAAGGGGAATATTACTAAAGGCTTGTTCGCAATTCTTAATTCTTCCAACAAATTTGCTATGGCATCTAATGGGTCATCAAGAAACAATGCCCAGCCGGCTGCCCAATCCAGCTCTCTTATATCCACAGGATGCTTATCATCAAAAAAAAGAGGTATAATATGCTCAATAGTTAGTTCAGATATGCTTTGTTTGTAAACCCCCTGTATTAGTTCAGGAAAATGTATGAGAGATATTTTCTTAAATCCTGTTTTCTGAGAATATTTTGAAAGGAAAGATAAGTCATTGCTAGTCAGGAACATAGCTCTGTCGTACCAACCACCACTAATGTGAGCGTTTTCAAGGACAACAGGGATTTCATCGTCCCACTGCTTTTCGTCTGATGGAACTATTTCTACGATTGTGCCATCCTCAATTAGAATGTCTGTTGCTGAACCATTGAGAGGATTTGCCTCGTCCCAGAGCGTAATCCTTTTAAGAAGCATTCTCTTCATAGTCCTTTCGTTTTCTTAACACAAGACTTTCAATTAATAGCAATATTAAAGCAAATGAAAGCAATAAATAAGGAGCAAAAGACACTATTCTGGACTTGGGTTCCTGTTGCGAAATTGGAGTTTTAGGAATATCTATAGTTAGAATGCTTTCACCCTTAGGAAGGTTAATTCCCACCAATTGAGTATCTCTGTTAGAAATGATATAATAGAATCCCGGTTGCATAGGCACTGAACTAACTGCTTCATCTAAGTTCTCTTTAATAGGTAAGAATTTAACTTCCTGCTTGGAGAAGAGCGAAATTGTTTTATCATCATTTCTTAAGTAGTGAAGCTCATAAGCCCTAGGACCCAAGAGAACCTTATATATCATAGCAACATATATAGGATGGGATACTAAGGATTTATTCGTGGGATTATAAACAGCGTGGAGAGTTTGGTTCTCAATTGATGCTATAACACAAGAGTCAGTAAATAACAAAGGAGTTCCTGTAAGTGGATTCTGTGGACAAGAAGAGGATATAGGTAATGGGATAGGAGCCCTGCCGTAGTCTTGAAGCACTTCCTTCCAGAAAGGGTTCCGTCTGTTTAACCATATTTGATTGGTTGTCCCTGAAGTTTTGTAAAAAAATATCTTGGGCTTAGGCATACTTAACAACGACCTTTTTACAGACATCGGAAGGTCTTCTATAAAACCGGAAATTATGACATCTGCATCAACAGGCTCTGAAACAATTTTGAACATCGTGTCTTGTGCTATTACATGTGCTATATTGAACAAAGTGTCAGATAATTGCAAAAAAACTTTAGTAGGTTGAGAGCCCAAAACAGCAAAAAACTCATTATCAAAATAAACAGGGTCCCCAGATATGGATATGTGAATCGTGTTCATTGTGCCTTCTGCTCGAATAAGCATAGTATCGTATTGTATTGAATCCTCAGAATGCCATTTCTTAACAGACTTGACCTTATCATTAATTTTCAGTTGGATAGATGTTTCTCGTAAACTCGTATTTATCCATTTTACAACAATACTATTGCCTGCTAACCAAATGCTATCAATCCAAACATTATCAGTAGGTCCTTCTAATACAATCGGAGTGAATGAGCGATGAATAATATCCGCATAGTAACCCCGTTGAAAATCAGAAATAACAAAAGTGACAACAGTATCTCTAAGATTTTGCATAAGGGCAAGTTGCTTATCAAGTGAACAGAACCCGTAGTATGTTTCAATGTTAGCCAATTGATTCTTATCTTTAATTATGTCATCACAGGTTATGGCATAAAGAAAATTGTCCACGTTGTCTTCAATCCATTTGATTGCTTGCCAAAGAAGCGGAGGGTCCCCCCTATTCATACTGGCACTATTGTCAATAATCACAACAGTGGGCACATTAGTTGAATCTGGTTTGTAAAAAAACAAAAGGATGGCAAGAGTTACAAGGGTTATCGCCCCTGTGCGAAGTAGCAAGATAAGAAGATGTTGGAGGCGTCTGCGTCGCCTTATTTGTTGCAATGTCCTTTTCAATAACCATGTGTAAGTGAATGGCACAGTCCTGCTAACTCGTTTAAAAAACAGATGTATAAAAATCACTGTTGCTATAGCTATAAGCATTGCCGATAAAAAAATCATCAAAGCATTCATAGGTCAGAATCCAATTTTTTCGTAATTTAGCGTTAAAATTATCGTAAAACTAAAATTATGACGACGGGACCTAGGGTAAGCACGGAACGAAAGAAAGGAGGCAAAGGCTGGATAATAATTCTACTATTGCTCATTCTGGCTTTGGCAGGCTTGAACGGATACGTATATATGAATTTCAAGAAGGCAGAGGAATTGAACAAACAACTCTCTGTCAAAATAGACACTCTTGAACTACTGCAAAAAGAACTTGAGAAAAGAATTCAGCTATATGAGGACAGCATATCCAGATTGAAAGCATCATTGGATGATAAAGATGCTGAACTAGCAGCCAAAATAGCTGAACTGGAGGAGAAAAATAAAAAAATCAAGAGGCTTCAAGGCGCCATCTGGAGACTCAAAAAGAAACTAAAAGAATATGAACAACAAGGACCAAAAACAGATGAGGGAGGTCCGTCAATCGCTGAACAATATCAGCAACTTCAACAAGAATATCAACAACTTAAACAGCAATATGACAACTTAATGGCTCAACTGTCAGAAAAAGACAAAACCATAGAAGGATTAATGGAACGACTGAAAAATATGGAGGAGCAACTCGGCTCATTCATCCCTCTGAAATCACTTGAAATAACACCAATACGGGTCAAAGCAGGAGAAGAAATACCAACCAAAAAAGCTCGTAAAGTCAGTGCATTGAAAATATGTTTCAGCCCTGAAACAAATCCTCATGTTAAAGACGATAATATTGAAGTCTTATTTAGGATAATAGACCCAGAAGGAGTCACCCTATATAACGAGACAGCAGGCTCGGGAAGATTTACAACACCGGAAGGTCGTGAAAAACCTTACACCTTCAAAAACACCTTCGTTTACCCACCAGTTAATACGCCAGTATGCACATATTGGGAACCTTTTACACCCTTGACAAAAGGCACACATAAATTGGAACTCTACTATAACGGACGCTTTATGGGAGGACAATCCTTCCAGCTGAAATAGTGCGTATCTTTATTCTAGCTAAACAAGACGAAGCATGGCAATCACAGAAAGTAGCATCCTTGATGCCCTTAAGCACGTCATTGACCCAGATTTAAAGAAAGACTTGGTTTCCCTGGGAATGATACAGAATGTCAAAGTTGATGGAAACACCGTTTATTTTGACCTTGTTCTAACTACACCTGCATGCCCTATAAAAGATAATCTCAAAGACGCCTGCATAGAAGCAATAAAAAGATTCATAGCTGAAGATATTAAAGTTGAGGTCACCGTCAAGGCAAGAGAATACAAACCCATATTAGGAGAAGACCTACTGCCGGGAGTCAGGCACGTTGTGGCTGTAACTTCCGGAAAAGGAGGCGTTGGCAAATCAACAGTTGCCGTTAATATAGCCCTTGCTCTCGTAGAAATGGGAGCAAAAGTCGGGCTACTGGATGCCGACGTGTATGGACCGTCTGTACCAACTCTTCTGGGACTGGAAGGTTCTGTTCCAAATGCCAAAACAGAAAATGGAAAAACAATTCTGTTACCGCTGAATTATGAGGGCTTGAAAGTCATGTCCATAGGATTTTTTATTGACCCAGACCAAGCTGTCCTATGGAGAGGTCCTGTAGCTTCTGGAACAGTACGCCAGCTAGTGCAGGATGTTGACTGGGGCACACTGGATTACTTGATTGTTGATATGCCCCCTGGAACAGGAGACATACCTATGACAGTGGCTCAAGTGCTTCCACTAACAGGAGCAGTGATTGTTACTACCCCGCAAAGGGTCGCACAGGCAGATGTCCGCCGAGCAGTAGCAATGTTCAGACATAAAGCAATAAATAAACCCATTATCGGATTGATTGAAAACATGGCATATTTTGTCCCTGAACTGCATCCCGATGAGAAATACTACGTGTTCGGGAAAGATGGAGGCAAGAAATTAGCTGAAGAACTTGACATTACTTTCCTCGGAGAAATTCCACTGATGGCTACAATAGCAGAAGGCTCAGACCTCGGGAAACCACCCGTCCTGTTTGGACCCGACCCAGTCAAAGAAGCATTTAAAAAAGTAGCTGGACAGATAGCACGAAGACTTGAAGTAATCACAGCGGAACAAATTAGCAATCATGCAAACACTCAGTAGCAGATTGACCGAAGCTTTAGAAAAAGTTAGAAAACACTTAAAAGCAGACCAAGGAGATATTGAAGTAATTGAATTAAAAGATGATATTCTCTATATAAGACTGCTGGGAAGTTGCAAACAATGCGCCCTTGTAGATATGACCCAGTTCGGTATTAAAGAAATTTTTAAGGCTTACCTTCCAGAACTTAAGGACATCGTAATTGTCGAAGAAAATGACGGCTGAGGAAATAAGGAAATTAGCTTCTGAAAAACAGACTACCTTAATCATAGGCTTAGACATCCATTTCCCAAAAAAATTCACAAGTGTTACACATTTATTTGATTTTATAAAATCTGTTATTGAAGCCACTGCTGAATTCTGCATCGGATACAAAGTAAATTCCGCATTCTTTGAATCATTAGGTTCGGAAGGTTGGCAACTAATGGAAAAAGTATTCAAAACTATTCCTGATAGCCATTTCAAAATAGCCGATGCCAAAAGATGTGACATATCTTCTACAAACCAATTTTATAAAAAAGCATTCTTTGAGGTTATGGATGTCCATGCCCTTACCACACACCTGTATTTTGGCGTTAAAGCATTGAAGGACTTATACCATCCCGGGAAAGTATTAATGCCTGTTGTCTTGCCCTCACAAAAAGAAGCCCTTGACTTCCTTCTGATTCCAACACCTTCAGGGAAACCCTGGGTCTTTTACCTTCTTGAACAACTCAAGAAAGAATTTACTGCCGATGATGTGATACCTGTTGTCGGCGCCACATTGCCTGAAAATTTATTAAGACAGCTCTCAGAACTGTTGGATGGATACTTGTTTCTTATGCCAGGCGTTGGAGCACAGGGCGGTTCCCTAGAAACGATTTATAGAATAATGGGCTTAAAGGCATTAATTCCTATATCAAGGGCAATTTTATATCCCAAAGGTCCTGAATCAACGTTATCTGATATAGAAGAAACAGCACACAACTTCTGGAAGCAAACGCAGGACCTCTATGCCAAAATTAAACCTCAGGTTAGCTCTTGAAATTCTACTAAACCCTTTTAGCTTCTTACCCACATGGTTATTATGGGAAAACATCAGAAAACACCTATGGTTAACAACTTTCCTACTATTACCAGGGTTGCTCGTCTGGTTCAATGTAGGTAGAAATCTCGGATTCCCCTTCCTGTTCTTGGAACCAGAATACCTAAACAAGACTAATTTTACATCGTTTTTTATTGTTGGTCTGTTTAAAGGATGGCTACTACTTGCTTGGCACATGACTCTTTTCATTCTCTACTATGAAGAACTGAACTTTTTAGTAATAAGCAAGCGTCCCTTCGCAATGTTTATGCTAAATAATAGCATCATTCCCTTCATTTATGTAACTGTAAGCACCATCCACTTAGTGAACTTTCACCTTTCACAGGGGCACTCATGGACAATTATTATGGAATATGCATTTGGGTTCTTGAGTGGTATATTATTATCCACATTGCTGGGCTTTGTACTTTTTTTAAGAAAGAAGACACCACCATCTGCTTTTAAAACTCATAAAGAAACACCAACAGTACAACCGCTCAAAATAAAAGGTAACTACAATCTGTCGGAAATGTCTTTATCCAATCCTGTCCCAGTAAAATACTTCTTGGGGCTTAGGTTAACTGTTCGGTTCGCAAGGTCAGCTCATCATTATGATAGAAACATCAGCAAATACATCCTTCAGAAGAGCCATTTTGGAATTATGATGTTCTTCTTTATTTCCCTAACAGTAATATTTATCCTTGGCAGGGTTGGTCCCGCCCAGCTACTTAATTTGCCTGCTGCCGCAAGCATATTCCTGTTCCTTGCCATATTAATCATGTTGTTTGGATCTATAGTCTTCTGGGCAGGCAAGTGGAGGCAAGTAGCCTCAGTTATTGCATTTGCAAGCCTTATAATATTCTTAAATTACTATACACCTGGAAGTCCCTTCAGAGGCTTGGACTATTCCCGAAAAATCTATGTTTCAGATACTGCCAACAATTCAGAACATTTTCAATCTCGCCGTAAAGCATATCTATCATTCTTGAACATGCTTGAGAATTGGCATGCCAAACAACGAAAAATGTTTGGGGAATCCAGACCACCACTTGTCATAGTCTGTGTTAGCGGAGGCGGATTGCGAGCAGCCCTGTGGACATTCACTGTATTGCAACGATTGGATAGCCTCTCGGGAGGAACATTTAAGCATAGAATTTTTATGATCACTGGAGCCAGTGGGGGAATGCTTGGAGCAGCCTATTTCCGGGCTCTCCAAATGAGATTTAAAAACGATGAACAGTTTCTTTATAGCACAATCCATAGAGAAAGAATTTCTCGGGACCTTCTCAATAGTGTCATTTTCACTATGGCTACACACGACTTGCTCAGTCCATACAGGAGACAATTGACAATAGACGGGAAAAAGTATTACTATGACCGTGGAATTGCTTTTGAAGAAAACTTAAATCACAACACTTTTGGAGTTCTAAATGTGACCCTTGGCGAATTGTTTAATGCTGAACATTCTCAGGAAATTCCAACAATGATTTTTTCCCCTGTTGTTCTCGGAAACGGAAAATTTCTCACCATTTCAACTCACCCTTTAAATTTCCTTGCTGACACCATTCTCGGCTATGCACCAGACATAATAGACGTTTATGAATTGCTTGGCAAAGAAGCGAAGAACATTAATCTTCTTTCTGCTATAAGAGCAAGTGCTTCATTCCCAGTTATTATGCCTACTATGGAACTTCCCACCAACCCAATCGTTGCCGTAACAGATGCTGGAATAAGAGACAACTTCGGAACAGAAATGGCACTAAAATTTCTGTATCACTTCAGAGACTGGGTTAATTCCCGAACATCAGGGGTAATCCTTATTATGATAAGAGACCTACCCCTAAACATAAACTACCCCACAAAACGCTCTTTGCTCGCAAGAGGGATGATGTTCAGTTTGATGGCAATCCAAAATCATAGACAAAAGATATTGCTAGGATTGGCAACCAAATGGTTTACTGAACGATTCAAAGTGTTCCACTTCATCTATGAACGTCCATGGGAGGAGCGAGCAAGCCTCTCGTGGCATCTAACTTTTAAAGAAAAAAAAGACATCATAGCAGAGAGCTACTCGGAAAACTTTATAACCCAGTGGGAAAATCTTTCCAATGAATTACAATAAACTTTTTTATCTTTGCATAAAACTGCATCCTGCAATGAGTAAAAAACTCGCCTTGATAGGAGGAATAATGGCTGTCCTTAGCCTGTTTTCCTGTCAACCTTCCCAAAACAACAGCAATAATCCTGTTTTGGAACCACTGCCAGGAAAAAAATACAGAGGGGGAATCTTTAAGTATTATGAAAATTCTGATTTCAAGACACTATTTCCACCTGCTGTTACAGAAATAGTGGGCGCTCACCTCGCAGAACAAATTTTTGAAGGGCTGGTTGCCCTTGACCCAGTAACCCTTGATGTTATCCCAGCTATTGCAGAACGATGGGAGATAGACTCAACAGGCACCGAATACACATTCTACATACGAAAGGGAGTAAGATTTCACGATGACCCATGCTTCCCCAATGGGGAAGGGAGGGAAGTGACCGCTCACGACGTTAAATTTGTCCTTGAATTCTTATGCACCCCTCACCATCTCAATCAAATGAGTAAGTTCATTATAGACCACATTGAAGGAGCTAGACAATACTATGAGGCTATTTCAAGAGGTCAACAGGTTGAAGGAGTTCCCGGAATTCAAGTCATAGATGATTATACAATAAAGATCAAACTTGAGAAACCGTCCGGATTATTCCTATATATCCTTGCAATGCCTTCCTTCGGGATATTTCCTAAGGAAGCTCTTGATAAATATGGCGATGACATTGGAGAGCATCCAGTTGGAACAGGTCCGTTTTATCTCAAGGACTTGGAAAGGGGTAAAACAGTAGTTCTCGCAAGAAATCCGTTCTATTGGGACAAAGACGTTGACGGCAACCAATTGCCCTATCTGGATGGCGTCGTAATGCACGTTATCCCAGAAGACAAAATAGCTCTGTTACAGTTTGAAAAGGGAGAACTCTCAATGACGAATAGAATCCCGCTTGAAGTGGCAGATAAAATATTGACAAGAGATGGAGAGTTGACGCCTAAGTATAGTAAGTATGTGTTGCAGACAACACCAGCTCTCGCTATAAACTATTTTGGTTTTCTTGTAACCGAACCACCCTTTGACAACCCGCTTGTGAGAAGGGCATTCTGCATGGCTATTGATAAAGATAAAATTGCCGAATACACAATGTATAACATGGTCATTCCGGGCAACTACGGCGTTGTTCCACCAGCATTCATTGACTACGATGCCAAAGCCATTCAAGGATGTTCATACAACCCTGATGAAGCCAAGTTCTTGCTTAGGAGAGCTGGCTACCCGGACGGAGAAGGCTTCCCAGAAATAACCTTGAACATTAATTCTGGAGGTGGCAGACACCTGATGGTCGCTGAAGCAATAAAGAAAATGCTGGAAGAAAATCTTAACATTTCCATTAAAATTGAGGTTCTGGAATGGTCTCAACACTTGGATGTAGTGGAAACAGGAAAAGCCAAATTCTTCCGTCTGGGCTGGATAGCAGACTACCCAGACCCCGAATCCTTCCTGAACCTGTTTCATAGCAAGCACTTAGGAGAAGCTAGGTCATATATCAACGTTACACGATATAGCAATCCTAAATTTGACGCACTTTTAGACAGTGCACTGATGGTTCAGGACAAAGTGGAACGATATATGCTCTATATGCAGGCTGACCAAGTCCTTGCAAACGATGTTCCCGTTCTCATCGTGTATTACGACAAACTCTACAGGCTGTTACAACCCAACGTGAAAGGATTGCCTATCAACCCAATGGACTATATGGCATTGAAATATGTATTCCTGACACCTGAGACTGACTCAGAATCTTGACGCATTAATAGTAGTAGGTCACAGAGTTTTTATTAAGTCTTTTGTCTTTTGTATACTCTGTGTCCACTGGGTCTTACTCTGTGTACCACCGTGGTTATTTAATCACCAATAAAATAGTTTCAAGCAATTTGTGGGCTGATGTTTTCCAGGAAAATTGCTTAGCATGTTGCTTGCATTTGTTGACGTACTCATCTCTAAAATGCTTGTCTTTCATTAAAGTTAGGATGTGTTGAGCGAGAATTTTTGGACTATCAACAGGGAATCGCAAGCAAGGAGCACCGCTTTCCGACAATCCCGGGGCTTGGCTGACAATAACCGGCACCCCACTTAAAGAGGCTTCCAATACAGGAATCCCAAATGCTTCATCAATTGAAGGCACCACAATCGCTATGGAACGTTTGATAGCATATTTAACAGACCCTGAGGAGGGAAGTTCAATTCTGTGAATCCATGGTTGGTCTTCATTATTTCTCTGAATGCTGAAAAGCAATTTATTATAACTTTCTGAAAAGACAAGATGGATGTCAATACCAATGTTTCGCAATATTTTCAATGCATCAATAACAGGTTGGACAGGGCGATATGCCACGTTGCCACCAATGACAAGAACATATTTGTCTGGAAGGGGCTTATTGATGGGAGTTTCATCCACTGGTTCAATATGTTCACCTGCTGGATAAATAACGCTTATGGGATTTTTTCCTAAAAGATGAAAAGCCATTCTTTTAAGATAGTCTGAAACAACTATAAATGGGAATTTTTTAACGCTTCTTTTGTAAAGCCATTTATACCACGGGCGAGACAAAGGATTGAAAGCATTGGGCATGATGAATGGCAACACGTCATGCAAGCAAAAAATTTGGTTTGCAACCCTAAGAGACGGCATTGATGAAAGACTAATAAGCAAAGCATTTTTAGGAACCAAGGAGGGCAGAACCAAGTGGTCCCATGGATTTCGGGACACATTTCCTTTTACTCTTATCTCATCAAAGGCGGAGTGCCAGTGTTGAGGAATCTTTGCCTTTTCTGGAACTGCCAGAATCCAGTAGAATCCTTTCCACTGGGACAACCTAAGAGCATTGTCAAGAAGATGATAGGCATACATTTGAGCACCACTGAAGCGTTGAGCCAGAAACCGCCCATTGACTACTATCACCGGTCTGTGCGACATATCATCACTTAAACGCTGTTTTAAACCTGCCCACTATGGGCATTCGCCGTCCTATACCAAAGGCTTTATTTGTAACCCGCAGGATAGGAGGAGCCTGATAACGCTTATATTCATTCCTATTGACCATATTGATTATGTTGTTGACAGTGTTCAAGTCTATTCCCGTTGCTTTGGCTATTTGTGCAGCCGTCTCATGCATTTCAATATATCTTATCAGGACTGTGTCAAGGACGTCGTAAGGGGGAAGTGTATCTTGGTCTGTTTGATTTGGTCTGAGCTCTGCCGATGGCGGTTTGGTTAAAACCCTTTCCGGAATGGCTTTATTAAGCCGTTGGTTGATAACCCTTGCCAGTCTATAGACCCATGTTTTGTAAACGTCGCCGAGGACACCGAGGGCACCAGACATGTCGCCGTATAGAGTGCCATAGCCAGTTGCCAGTTCGCTCTTGTTAGACGTATTAAGAACTGCACCGCCCAGTTTGTTTGTCAAAGCATGCAGATATATCATTCTAATTCTGGACTGAATGTTTTCTTCCGTTACGTCAAAAGGTTTATCCTTCCAAGCCCTGTCCTGTAAAACTTTTACGATGTTATGAAAAGGTTGTGTAATAGGCAAGTTGAAAGTCTTAATTCCTAAGTTTTCTGCCAGTTGGAGGGCATCTTCAATAGATTCCCGAGAAGTGAATTCAGAGGGCATTAACACGCCTGTAACAGATTCTTTCCCAAGGGCTTCCACCGCCAACGCACACACCACAGAGGAGTCAATACCGCCAGAAAGCCCTACGTAAGCATGCTTCAAGCCTAATTTCCTGAAGAAATCCCTTATTCCAATAACAAGGGCGTCATAGATGTCTTCTATCCACGGTTCACCTACGAATGGCGGGAATGACCCTGAACCTTTTAGTTCCGCAATTATTAGACTTTCTTCAAAGGCTGGTGCGATTGATTCCACCGTGCCATCGGGATAGACAATGCAACTTCTTCCGTCAAAAATTAAGTCTGTTTGTGCACCCACGTGATTAACATAAGCAACTGGGGATTTGGTTATTCGTGCTGTTTCGGTAATCACATTAAGGCGACGGGCTGGATGCCCAATGCTGAAAGGAGACCCTGAGATGTTTATTACCAAATCAACGCCCTTGATTTCCTCAAGCGGGTTTGAGGCATATATGCTTTTAAGGTCGGGGTCTGTAATCCAGATGTCTTCGCAAATGGTTAATCCAATAGTCCTTCCATTGATTTCAACTGGTTTTGCAGGGGTTCCGGGGGCGAAATATCTGTTTTCATCAAAGATGTCATAGTCAGGGAGCAAAACCTTATGGTATCTATGCAGGATTTTGCCCTGTCTGAAAATAACTAAGGAGTTGTATGGTTTGCCTTGAGATTGTTCAGTTATTGTTCCGACAATCACTGTGATAGGCAGGTCTTGAGTTTGTTCAATAAGAATTTGCAATTCTTCTTCCAATAGGTCAAAATAAAGTTGGTCTGTTGGAGGGTATCCACATAGTGCCAGTTCAGGGAAGATAACTATTTCTGCACCTTTCTCGGCAGCTTCCTTGGTAAACTTTACAATCTTTTCCCTGTTGTGCGATATGGCACCTATAATAGTGTTTATCTGTGCAAGTGCTATCTTCATAGTGCCAAACTTATGAAACATTTGAGTAATTGGATTCTTTGGACAGAGATATTATGCCCTACCTTTGTCTTAAATAATTACCGTCATGGATATCATCATTTTACAGCAGGCTGCCCAACCGCAGGGACCAAACCCATTGATTAATCTGGCATTCTTCGCTCTTATCATCTTCATTATGTATTGGTTGCTGATTCGTCCGCAGATGAAGAAAGCAAAAGAACAAAGGAAATTCATTGAGAACCTAAAAGAAGGGGACAAGATAGTTACGCTGGGAGGCATCCACGGGGAAATAGTAAAACTTTATGACACCACATTAAAATTAAGGACAGGAGACAACACTATCATAACTGTTGACAGGGCTGCTGTCTCTCTGGACTTCACTAAACAAGCCTATCCCAAAACCATTGAGAGGAAGGAGAAAGGAGACAAGAAGTGAGGGTTGTCGGGCTGACTGGCGGCATAGCATCTGGAAAAACGACTGTATCAAGGGTCTGGGAAGCCTTGGGAATCCCTGTTTTTAGAGCCGATGATGAGGCTAAGCGATTGCTGGCTAACCCAAGCATAAAGCCTGATGTGATAAAGGTTCTCGGAAATGTATATAATTCGGAAGGTTCACCTGATTATAAACTTATAGCGGAAATCATATTTTCCGATGATTCAAAGCGGAAAGCCCTTGAAGCAATTATTCATCCTGCTGTCTGGCAAGAGTTCCAGAGTTGGATAGGGAGGCAAAACTCACCTTATGTTGTTCATGAGGCAGCCCTATTGTTTGAAAGTGGCTTGCACAAGCGAGTTGATTGGATTGTA
>JAJRPU010000203.1 GCA_024280615.1 Bacteroidota bacterium
GCCATCAGTTGACCTTGCGAATTGTAAACGAAAATATCACCCTTATTATTTCCTGAACCCTTGAAAAACCTATAACCTGATGGATTGTAAAGCATCTTTATCGTTCTGTTGCCAATTTTAATTCGCTTGGGTTTGTTGGAATACGTATAAAACACCTTCATATCCCTACTGCTGTCCCTAACCATGTTCCCAACAGGGTCATAACGATAATTGTCAATTGGTTGTGTTTCCAAATCAATCCCAATCACACGTCCAGCCCCGTCAACAATCCGTTTAAGCCTGTTGTTCCTTGAAAGATTGTAGTATTCATATGCCAATGAATCAAGTAAATCGCCTGAACCATCATATCTGGTTAAATTGAGAATGTTGCTAACTAAATCATAAGAATACTTCGTTGAATAGTTTTTAGTGAGACTCGCATCCCATTGGGAACCATTGAAACCTTTGAGAGTGTTCGCTTGAGTAAGTCGCCCCAATCGGTCGTATCTAAATGAATATGCCGTGTGCAACGTGTCCAAGTTTAGAGACCACGAACTTATCCAGCCAGTGTAATAGGGTTTGTAAAGGTGCTGGGTGCCGGAAATAATTGAAGCCTCCAGTGGTGTGGCGGTCGGTTTGATTGGTTTGTAGTCGTTTGGATAATAGCGAAGTAATAAAGAAAAGACGTCTCTTGCAAAATATTGATAAGTTCCTGAAATGCCATCTTTGCTCGGGTCATTAGTCAAAACCTCAGAATTAATGGCTTTCAGCCAGCCATCCAGTGTGTAAGCATAATCAAGTCCTTGCAACATTAAATCTTTAGGTCTTATTTCCCTTCGCATCAATTTCCCGTCAGGATAATATTTCAAGGCACTTTCAAGTATCCAGTGTTTTCCATCCCTACTTGTCCACACATATTTTAAATTACCCATGGTGTCATAGGCAAATTTATGGAAGAATTGTATAACATAAGGAATTAATGATAATTCATTTCTTTGCCTCATAGCATACATGGGATATATTTTTATTAATTAACAAACACCAATCACCGGAAGGTACCTTTATCAATGTATCAACACGGAATAAGCCATATTTGTTATAATACCTAACACCACAGCACAAATCATTAAAGTTTAACACTAGGATAGAATCAGAAATCTGTTCCCATGTTCCCTCACATACCATTTTATGCCTATTTGGAAGCAAAAACATAATTTTAAATAATTGTTCGTTATATAATACAAGATGTAAGTTATAAGACATCCCCTCCCGTATTAGCTTATGCCTTTTCTTATAAAAAAGCCCCTTATAACTAAGCGGAACTCTAATCTTTCCCGCACAATCCCACACTAAACTATACTTAGTCCCTGATTTAAATGAAATACATCCCATAATACTAAACAATACAAATAATTTAATATATTTCAACATAACACTCGGTTTTTCGCGTCTTCGAACAATACAAACGATCTAGAACTTTTTGTAAAGTGTCAGAATAACCTAGCCCTAAATAAGAGTAATCTCCTGAGATCTTACTGGTATACACTTGAAACATAAAGTATCTTACACTACTATTTCTTCTTAAAATATTTACATTTAAATATGTACCAATATAGGTTGGATAATAAACATATATAACTATGTCTTCTCCTATCTCTCTCCAACTACAATAGCTATCCTGTAACGTAGATCCATAATGTGGCCGCAGACCCAAAGACAACTTATAGCAAAAACCTCCTTCAAATAATATAACCTCTTCTAACTCGCCATCCAATATCTTATACACATTAACTTGTTTGTTTTTAACATATTTACAAACATTGTAATTCCTGTTACAGCTTAAGACCAACATTAAACTCCATACAATCAACAATACAAATCTCGAGCCAAAATTATTCATATTAAAAACTATTTTAATGGTATTTAGGCCATACAAATTCAACACGATTGTTAAGTTTTATTCTTTGTTTTTCTATATCATACAACAATCCTTCCCTCTTGCTCGGTTCTAAACCATTCATATATTCCATATAATCTAATACTGGAAACCCCTGTCCTTTGTTAATAGAATTTTTATACAATATATCATATGCCAAAATAGCCGCTTCAAGTATACTAAATTTACTAATAGTACCTATGTTAGTATTAACGAAGGGAACCATAACTGCAGTATGTGTGTTCTTGCCACCGAGTTGTTCTTTCCTAACATTCAATTTTTTCATTTCTTCTTTACTCATATAGTAATCTGTATATCTATCCACAAAACCCATATCATGAGCCAATTCATGAGCCAACACTCTAGCTCTCCATACTTCTAATGACAATCCTGCATTTTCTATCCTTTTTTTCTTCCACTTAGGATACTTTAAATAGAAATTAATGTTACTTGCTTTCCAATTTTTAAATGCTCTATACTGATCAAAGAAACTTCGCCCTTTCCTATTAATTACCTTAACACCAACTCCATACCCCTCCTCTGATATACGCTTCCTCGCTTCCTTCTTGTTCTTTACATACTCAACATCTATTTCAAAATTGATATTCACAGTCTTATCTCCAACTTTTAAGCCAGACAAATTAGGATACATACGCTTCAACTCACTCATAAACTCCTCA
>JAJRPU010000204.1 GCA_024280615.1 Bacteroidota bacterium
CACCTGCCGTATGTGATAAGAAGTGCACCTAATCATGTGAATGTTACGTAATATAACTTGGGTTCCGAAATTAGAATCTTTACTAAATCCAATAGCATCAAGAGATAGAGTAATAATTTAATATCTTCGTGTACTCTTAAAAAACCTTATAACGGCACAAATTTTGTTTTATCTTTGCGATACAACAAAACATAAAAATGTACAGTGTGATAGTTTCAAACACTTTGTAATGGCTCTAATTAATTCAGTGGTCTCATGAAACAAGAGATGTTAATAAAGCTTGCGTCCTCATAAAATTAAAGCCCTGAATTCTGGGAAGCTGGATGGTTACTAGGACATATGCGTCTTGTATTTCGCAACGTGGGTTCCACAATGGCAAATATATAAAATAATTCAAGCTATTTGGCCGTTGTGTTGTTATTTCTTGATTATGTCTTCAGGGGATAGTTGTACTATCTTGTATCCTTCAAGTTTGAAGTTTTTGAAAGCCTCTTCGTTCATGACAAGTATATAAAAAGAATTTCCATTTGCAATGTTATTCATAAAGTAATCTTTGTATTCATCATAGGTTAGCGTCTTTAATTTTTTGTATGTATATTCTCGTGGGTCTCTGTCAAATCCTCTTTTTCGACTTCTGTCTATGAAACCGAATATTTCCTCACCGGTTATTCTCTCGGTTTCAAGCTCTTGCTTAAGGGATTGCTTGCCTACTTCAAAGTGTTTGTAGTCTGCCTTGAATTGTGTCATAAGTTCCTCAATTACAGATATGTTTTCCCCTAGTTTGTCAAATTGTACCATGCTATAGGCGGCGTAGAGCACCCTATCTCCTTTATAATAGGGGAGGATAAAGAAGCCTCCAGCAGAATATGCTAATCCACGTCTTTCCCTTATTTCCTGACTGATCACTGAGCCAAGGCTACCACCATAGAAGGAGGAGAATAGCAATGCATTAGCATAGTTGTCAAGAGTTATCTCTCCATTCTGGGTAATTCTGTAGGTTGAAATTTGAACTTTTGGGAAAAGAATTACATATGCTGTTTTGTCTGGAATTTCTCGTGGTCTCAAAACTTTTATTTCAAAATCTGGTTCTTTGACCGATGCAGGTAGCGAACTTGCGATTAGCGAACTTACTTGTTCTGGAGAATTCTTACCATAATACCATACCTTATGTGGCAGATATGCCAGTTGTTTAATCTGATTTAGTACATCATCAGGGGAAAGTGTTGTGAGGTCCTTTTCGGAAAGAACATTAATGAATGGACTATTTTCACCGTACCATACATAGTGAAATCCTGCTATTAATAACCGTCTGTCGTGATTGCGATAGTTTTCTCGTTCTTTTACAATGTCTTTGACAACGTTTGCTAAGACTTCTTCTGTGAGAACAGGCTTGGTAAGCAACAAGTTCAACAGTTTCAATCCCTTTGGTAGGCTTTCCTCAAGCCCTTCCAGCTTTATGTATGCAGAGTTTGCTGTAACATTGCTATACAGCTTTAAGCCGTATTTGAACAGTTCAAACCTGAATTGTTGGGGCGATAATGTATCGGCTCCGAGATAGGGAATTACTTTAAATGCCACTTCAAGCAACGGGTTGGAATGTGTTCCAAAGTCATATTTAAGATATAATCTGAAGATGTTGCTTTTTTCATTCTTGACATATTCCAGAGTCCATGGTCCCGCTTTACTACGGTATATATCTTTCTCAAGGTCAACGAATTGGGGTTCTATAGGGGGAGGGGTCAATGAAACAAATTGTTTATAAAAATCAGAATGAGTATCTGTGTTTAGATGTACTGGCGTTATCGGTGGCTTTTCAAGAATTATTCTGTCTTTGGGTTCTCCCTGTCGTTTGTAGACTATAGCATAGTTGTCAGCTAAGTATTTATTAGCAAAGGCAAGAACATCCTCACGGGTCATATTTCTTATGTGGTCCAGAACTTTCAGATAGTCATCCCACGATAATCCTAACCTTATGGGGTATTCCAAGTCATAAATCTTGTCTATGTATGATTCCCAGCTTTTTTCATGTTCAAGCAATATGTTTCTTCGCGCTGCCTCCACTAGGTCATCTGTTAGTAGTTCTCCTGTCCTAAATCGCTTTATTACATCTGTTACTTCACGTTCAACATCTTCAAGAGATTGTCCTTCTCGTGGATAAGCATCTATTAACATAACGCCTCCCTGGGAATAGTCATATAATCCAAGGGAAACCTTGTGGACCCTGTGTTTTTGCAACAGTTCAATGGGAAGTATTCCTGCAATGCTATTGCTAAGAATATAGTCCGTAAGGAGCATTTGGGCGAATTCCTTAAGATTAGAGGGCGGTGGCATCCTGTATCCGATCAATACGTGTGCTGGTTTGGGACCATATAGTTCTGCTTTCTGGATTTTGTCAGGCAATGGCGGTAGCTCAAAAGTTGGTTTTTTAATATCCTTAGGTTTTAACTGCCCGAGAGTGGAGTCAATCAGCCTAATTGCTTCGTCAGGGTTCACATCGCCCGTAACGATTACTGTCATATTATTGGGCACATAATATGTTTCAAAGAACTTAAGCATTTCCTTTATGGATGGTCTTTTGAGATGGTCAGGCAATCCAATCACTGACCTGGAAAATGGATGGTTAGGAAAGAGCATAGAAAAGACTTTGTCTATAGCCCTATATTGCTCTCCATCTTGAAACCTCATATTAAATTCCTCAAATACAGTTTCCAGTTCTGTGTGGAAGAGTCTCGGGACA
>JAJRPU010000205.1 GCA_024280615.1 Bacteroidota bacterium
CCCTTTGCAAATTATAATTCCTGATGTTGGTGTTGGCACTTGTGCCAGAGCCAGTGCCATACCCTCCCATTCCGTATTTGTATCATCGTGAATATGGAAAAGAAGCCACTTTCCTTGATTTTTCTTAACGATTTTCTTAATGTCAGAAATGCTATTCTCAGGGCTTTCTTTTAATAGTTTTTCTGGTATTTCAAAAATTTGTCCTTCAAAGGAACCCTCTGGGCTTTTGTTGTGTAACCAAAAATCCTTGCCCACTTGCCATGACTTATTAATACTGAAATCTTCTATGATGTTAAAAGGGAAGTGAAAAGTTTGAAAATAACCGTTTTCAAAAGCAGGATAGAGACCAATCCCTTCCATCTTTGCTTTTATCCATTGTGCGGAACGCATCGCCCCATTGTTCTGATAACCCCGACCATCAAACGAATCGCTTAGCACACGAACCATTTCAATGACTTCGCTTTTCAAATCTTGCCCCTGCGTTAGAAAAGCAATTGAAAAAAGAACAACAAATGCAAAAATGCGATTCATAAGCCACTTTTGGGCTAATATACGTATATTCGCACAAGTGAAGGTATTATTTGATTGTGGATGGTTAAAAATCGGTATCTCATCATTGCTTGATGAAATTCCTGCTGAGTATAATGGTTTGGGTAAGATAGATGTTATTTCCAACTACAAACGACGGTTGCAACACGCTACTTGCCTTTCCTTATTGGATAAGATATATCCCGGCTCAATATATAAACTTCGCTATGTCAATGGATGTCCAATTGTTGGAACTGACATTCAGGTTTCCTTTACTCACGATGATGGGTTATGTGCTGTGGCAATGAGCCGACATAACCCTGTTGGGATAGACCTTCAAAGACCATATCCAGCAATAGCTAAAGTAAGAAAAAGGTTTATGCATCCCCTTGACGCAGTTGCCGATGCTCCCTATCTACAAAGCCTTACTATCCTTTGGTCACTTAAAGAAGCGGGATTGAAAATACTTCTGGCTCGCGGAATACCTAAGTCATTCCGTAAGATAGTGTGTTTGAGTATCCGGGCAATTAAAGTACCTGAAAAATTTAACGAGAACGTAAGTAATTTATGGGCTTCCTCAGTAGTCGTGGATAATGAACTATTTGAAGGTTATACGGCTTTACTCAAAGAATCAGAAATGTATTTATCAGCTCTTATAAAAAAAGCCGGGGCATCCTCTCTCGGGAGGCATAACCCCGGCACTGTGTGAATGTTTGAGGCGATTGCAAAATTACTCAATTTTAATTAGACGGGCAGGCTTTTCTTGAGCCTCAGGTATCTTAGGCAGACTAATTGTTAAGATGCCGTTTTCGTATTTAGCAGTTATGTTGTCGGAGTCAACTACATCGGGCAATGTGAATGCCCTCTGGAACTTAACGATATGAAATTCCCTTCTCATCCACCTGCCCTTATCTTCTTGCTTTTCTTCTTCTTGTTTTTCACCTTTGACGACCAAGATGCCGTCGTCAACTTCAATTTTAATGTCTTCTTTGTTAAATCCTGGAACTGCCATTTCAAGGATGAACTTGTCAGGCAATTCCTTTATGTTAACAGCAGGAACACTGTAGACTTCCACGTCCCTATTGCCAAAAAATGTTTCCAACACTTGGTTTAACTCATCCCAAATGCTTCCCGTTGTCATTGGTAATCCCCTCGTCATGGCTCTCTTATTTTGTTCACTCCTTCTATAGACAAGTTCCGTTCCACAAATTAGTATTATTAAAATTTGTCAAGTTTCGTGAACCATTGTCAATCGACGAGGACACTTTGCCACACAAACAGAAAAATTTTATCAGGACATTGTCATATTATTCAAACTTGGTAGACAAATTGACTGTTATCTATTATGTTGTTGTCTAAGAATATCTTGCCAAACTTTTCGTTAAATCATTTTAACATATTTTTGCAAAAAAGAAGCGTAGATGAGAAAATTGCAAGTGCTAACTCTGGGCATCACATTTTTCTTATGGAACTGCACGCCTTCTCAAGAGGGAGACACAGAGCCTGTAACTCAAACACCGAGTGAACAATCCACTTGCTATTACGAACTGGATACTCAATCCCCGCAAATCAAATGGACAGCGTTTAAAACAACCGAGAAAATTGGCGTTGGCGGAACATTTGATAGCATTAAATTTTCTATCCCCACAACGGAAGGCGAATCAATCGCCCAGTTAATACAAGGCATTGAAGCAACCATTTACACCGTCAGTGTCAACAGTGGAGACACAGGCAGGGACGGACGAATCAAACGATTTTTCTTCGGCGTAATGAACGTTCCTGACGTCATAAGCGGTAAAATCCTTGAAGTGTCCAACGACACAGTATTCATAGACATTGAAATGAATGGCATTAGCAAGAAAGTACCCTTTTCTATGCAATACACTAACGACACCCTTGTCCTAATAACAACTATCAACCTTGCCGATTGGGAAGCACAGGAATCAGTCAAATCACTTAACGAAGCATGCTACGACTTGCACAAAGGGGCAGATGGCGTCAGCAAACTGTGGGAAGAAGTGGACCTATCAATAATTGCAGTAATAAGAAAGAATTGCAATGCATAACAGTAACACCCGCACACCAAGTACAATTCCCCAAACGGTAACATCAAGACCCGAACTTCAAATAACATTATCATAAAATACACGGGAGGGAGGGGGGAAGGGCAATCCGTTCTTCCCCCTTTTATTTTTTTCAATCCCACCATCTAAAAAGTAAGCAAGTTATATGCCACACTTTTTAACGCTATACCAACTCAATTATTGCAACTTCTGGCGGAACACCAGCCCTACCTAAATACCCGATTGAGCCAACTCCCGTGGAAACATAGTGATATGTGCCTTTGACTTTATACAAACCAGCCCAGTGTTTATACATAAATTGAGCTGGCGACAACCTAAATCCGTCAATTATTATACCCATCTGGAACCCGTGCGTGTGTCCAGATAAAACAAGATTAAATGGGTATTTATCCAACCTGTTAACTATATTTTCAGTAAAATGGTCTGGGTCATGAGTAAGCAAAATCTTATAGTCAGCACTGCTTATTGCTTCAATTGTTATATCAAGGCGAGCAGGCTTTATCCTCAATGCCTTACCCCAGTATTCCACTCCACCAATACCTACCTTAACACCATTATGATTTATAACTATTCCTTCATTTTCAAGCACCACAAATCCTGAATCCCGCAATACTTCTCTTAATTTGTTCATCTCTTTAAGCCTATCTTCTTCCGAGTCCCAAGGATAATACATTGTATAATCGTGGTTTCCCCAACATGAAAACTTACCATATTTAGCATTTATTTTAGCAAGCAGTGGGACAAAAGGCTCTAATTCACTGGCGAAATGATTAATCCAGTCGCCCCCGAACAACACAACATCAGCTTCTGCCTTGTTGACTTCTGTAACTAACTTTTCCATCAATTTTTGGGACAGTGTTCCACTATGCAAATCAGAGAAAAAAGCTATCCTAAATCCCTTCAAACCTTTTAATCCAGAGGGAATCTTTATGATATTAGTTCTTAAAGCATCTCTACCACGAATAATACCATAAATCAAATAGAACCCGGTAATAGCAGAAATAAATGCTCCCACTTGGACTAAGAAACCACGACGAGCCACATTAAACGAACCAGATGAACCAGTTAACATACCAGCAATCCCCAAAAGCCAATCAATAACAATAAAAGCAGTTATCAATAACTGTGGCACATATTTGATAATCAAGTAGGTAAGTGTATAATACGGCAGCCAAATGTTAGTGAAATTTTTCCTGCCTATAATGAAAACAAGGGCAATCAGGAGATACGCCAGCAATGATAGTAAAAGAAAGACATAAGGGATGATTTTTCGGGAAGAAGTAGATTTTAGTTTATAGAAAATGATGAAGTCTGATACGATGAACAATAGCAAGCTGAAAATCATAAACAACAGACGATGCATCCCTGCACTTATCTTTCTTTAATTTAACTTTATATGATGATATAAAAATTCCGAGAAAATGCCTGCAACGGAAAATAACTACTATAGTAGTCCTTATCAATTAATCACGGAAATTTCCCCGTCCTCAATATTATTTCTGGATATTGAGACTGTTCCTGCAGTTTATCCCTATGAAAACCTTGATCAGAAAACGAGGGACTTGTGGCACAAAAAAGTCAAAAACAGAAAGAACTTTGACCCAGTGAGGGACTATCCAAATGCGGCGGTATATCCAGAATTTGGTAAAGTAGCTGTCATTTCATTGGGTTTTTTTGTAAAGCAAAAAGACGAAGAACCATATTCTTTCCGTATCATTTCCTTTGGTTCAGAAGATGAAGCTCTTTTATTAAAGGTCTTTAAGAAAGTTATTGAATATGGAGTGTTTGAGAACCTATGGAACAAATGGGAGAGGAACTATAGAAAAAATCTCATTAGAGATGCTCTCTATTTCATGGGGCACAACATTAGGGAATTTGACATTCCGTTTTTGGCACGCAGAATGATAATAAACAACATTCCATTACCTGCACCACTTAGATTATTCGGTTCTAAGACCTGGGAAGTGTTGCACTTAATTGATACTCTTGAACTATGGAAGTTTGGCGACCAGCGTTCCTTCATAAGCCTTGAATTGTTATCTTCAATTCTTGGAATTCCGTCGCCCAAAGAGGAGCTATCCGGCTCGGAAGTATATAAATATTACTATGGCATTTATTACACCCTTAATGGAAAGGAGATAATAGTTGGACCAAGGCGGGAGGACCTAAAGGCACTCTTAACCTATTGTCAGGGGGATGTCATCACAGTAGCTCAAATATTCAAGCGGTTGCGTGGGGAACCACTTTTGGAAAAGGAACAAATTATGCCCGGTGACTTGGTCGCTTTAATAAACAAAGATGAGGAATTGGCTCAATCTCAAGTGGAGCAATTAGGAGAGGGATTATTCTGGTTAAGTCCAAAATAGCATTTTTAATTTCTTAAGTAAATTTGCCACTGAACATTTAAATTGAGAAATAAAAAGATATGGGTCAGAAGCCATTGTTAGTTGTGAGAGATTTGCACATACACTTTCACACGGAAGATGAAACGGTTATTGCTGTTAATGGCATTTCTTTTGCTGTGAATGAAGGAGAAAGTGTTGGGATAGTGGGAGAGTCAGGGAGTGGTAAGACTGTAACCGCTCTAGCTATTATGAGGCTTATTCCGTCCCCACCGGGACTTATACCTCGTGGAGAAATCATATTCCAGTCCAGAGAATTTGGAGAGGTCAACTTGTTGGAATTGTCTTTGTCTGACCTAAGAAAGATTCGAGGAGCGGAAATCTCTATGATTTTCCAAGAGCCTATGACTAGTTTGAACCCTGTGTTTAAGTGTGGAGACCAAGTGATGGAGGCAATTCTTGTCCACGAAAAAGTATCCAAAAAAGAAGCGAGGGAGCGAGTTCTGGAACTGTTCAGGCAAGTGGGTCTACGGGAACCGGAAAGAATATTTAATTCTTATCCTCACCAGTTGTCCGGTGGGCAGAAGCAACGTGTTATGATTGCTATGGCACTGGCTTGCAACCCACGTCTTATTATCTGCGATGAGCCAACCACCGCTCTGGACGTCACCGTCCAAAAGAAAATCCTTGATTTGCTAAGGGAGTTGCAGGAAAAACGCAACATGGCATTGTTGTTTATCACTCACGACCTTGGCGTCATAGCAGAAATATCCGATAGGGTAATAGTTATGTATCGTGGCAACATAGTTGAAGACGATGATATATGCACTATTTTCCATAATCCGAAACATCCTTATACTCGTGGATTGCTTGCGTGCCGTCCACCGCTGGACATCCGGCTCAGGGAATTGCCCACTCTGGATATGTTTATGCATGTGGCACCAGATGGTAAGATAGAAAGCACGGGATTGACCGTTGAGGAAGCCCTCAGAGAACGAATTATTCCGCCTGAGGAGATAAAGCGTCGTCTGGAAGAACTAATGAAGAAAGAGCCACTGATTCGGGTTGTCAATCTCAAAAAGTGGTTCCCGAAAAAGAAGAATTTCTTTGGCAAAGTGCTTGACTGGACAAAAGCTGTTGACAACGTTTCCTTTGAGGTGTATCCCGGAGAGACACTGGGCTTAGTGGGGGAATCAGGCAGTGGAAAAACAACGCTTAGCAGAACGATTCTAAGGCTCATTGACCCGGATGATGGAGACATCTTTTATGATGGAGTGAACATAGCCCGTCTGGAACAGAAAAAGATGAGGGAATACAGGAAACGTATGCAAATTATATTCCAAGACCCTTATTCCTCGCTTAATCCACGACTTACTGTCGGCTATGCAATCACGGAACCAATGAAGGTTCACGGAATCTGCACCGATGACAAAAAATGTCGGGAGAAAGCAATGGAACTACTGGAAAGAGTAAAACTAAAACCAGAACACTACTATCGCTACCCACATGAGTTTTCGGGCGGTCAGCGTCAAAGGATAGTGATTGCACGAGCTCTGGCTGTTCAGCCTGAGTTCATTATTTGTGATGAGGCGGTCTCTGCCCTTGACGTGTCCGTTCAAGCAGAAATCCTTAACTTGCTTAATGAATTAAAACGAGACTTAGGGCTCACGTATATCTTCATATCACACGACCTGTCAGTGGTTAAGTTTATGTCAGACAGAATCATGGTTATGGAACACGGCAAGCTAAAAGAAATAGGTCCAGCAGACGAAATTTATTATAATCCCAAGGACCCATATACACAAACTCTTATTTCCGCTATTCCAAAAGGGGAACGCTTGGAACGGATATGTTCATAATCATAAAAAAATATTCTGCTAATAGGAAATGAAGGAAAAGCGATTAAGAGAAAAAGTCTTAAAGTTTCTTCAAGAACACCCCAAGGAAGCTTACAATTACAAACAGATAGCTAAAGCTCTAAAAATACAAAAGGAAAGCCAAAAGGCTCTTATTCGTTTGATTTTAGAGGACTTAGCCAGTGCCCAGCAGATTGAAGAGGTCAAACCTGGTAAATTCAAGGTCCAACAACAGTTTGTGGAGGGTATAATGGATATAACTCTTTCTGGAGCAGGGTTTCTTATAACAGACAAATACAAAGAAGACATATACATCCCGCCTGAATATGTTCACAATGCTCTTGATGGCGATGAAGTCAGAGTCAAAATAGTTGGTTATTCAAGAGGTAGGCTTGTTGGAGAAGTCCACGAGATACTCAAACGACAAAGAACTGTTTTTGTAGGTACAGCAGACCTGCGTTCTAATTACTTTCTGGTATATCCACAACAAAAAAATATACCGCCTTTCGTTGTTCCATTTGAAAATGTGGAAGCCAAAGAGAAAATCAAGCCGGGAGACAAAGTCGTCGTTGAATTGGTCAAATGGAAAAAGCGGGACGCTAATCCATGGGGTAAAATAACTCGTGTTTTAAGACACGACAACCCACACAAGTTGAGAAATGAGATTATCCTAATAGAAACTGGATTCCCTACTCAATTCTCAAAAGAATCCCTTGAGGAAGCAGACCAATTCCCAGACCAGATTCCAGAGGAAGAATATGCTAATCGGTTGGATTTGAGGCACATACCTGTTTTCACTATTGACCCGGCGGATGCCCGAGACTTTGACGATGCCCTTTCAATCCAACAACTACCCAACGGCAATTTTGAAGTAGGCATACACATAGCCGACGTGTCTTATTATGTGAGACCGGGTAGTGCATTGGACAAGGAAGCGAGACGTCGTGGAACCTCAGTCTATTTAGTTGATGCTGTTAACCCAATGCTTCCAGAACGACTCTCTACTCACTTGTGTTCATTAGTGCCACATCAAGACAGACTCGCCTTTTCTATAATAGCCGAAATCAGTCCAAAAGGAAAGGTTATTAAATGGTTTCCAGCCAGAACAGTAATCAGGTCAAGAAAAAGGTTCACGTACGATGAAGCCCAAGAAATCCTTGAGAAAGGAGAAGGTCCCTTCTTTCAAGAGTTAAACTGGCTAAACAAACTGGCTAAGAAGTGGCGAGAGGAACGTTTCAAACGTGGAGCCCTAAATCTTGAATCACCGGAATTAAAGTTCCATCTGGATATAGAAGGAGTTCCTATCGGAGTTTATATGTATGAACGGAAAGATGCCCACTTTCTAATAGAAGAATTTATGCTATTAGCCAACAGGCTTGTGGCAGAAAAAATGGCTAAGACACGCTATAAGAAACAACCCTTTCCAACAGTGTTTAGAGTTCATGATTCACCCCCGGAAGATAAATTGAAAGAGTTTGCCTCTTTTGCTAAGTCATTAGGATATAAATTTAGAATAACAAAGCCGGAGAATTTGCCAAGGCAATTTCAGAAGTTGCTGGAACAGGTTGAAGGGAAACCAGAGCAATATATTATTGAGCAGATGGCTATCCGAACAATGGCAAAAGCGGAGTATTCACCGAAGAATATAGGACACTATGGCCTGAAATTCAAGTATTACACACACTTCACATCACCTATCAGACGCTATCCAGACATCTTGGTTCATAGAATCCTTTGGTCAGCTATGAACAAGCAAAAACCACCATATTCTTACGAACAACTATCCAAATTATGCAAACATGCCACACTGCAAGAGATACAATCTCTTGATGCCGAACGGCTATCTCTAAAATTCATGCAAGCAGAATTTATGAAACAAAACATAGGTAAAGTATATGATGGGTTAGTAGTGGCAGTAATTAAAAGGGGCATTTTTGTTGAAATAACAGATTTGTTTATTGAAGGATTTATACCTTCGGAAAATCTACCTGGACCATATGTTGCCGACCCAGAGAATTTTAAAGCACGGGCAGGAGACTTGATTTTCAAAGTGGGAGACACCATCAGGGTAAGGGTTGCAGAAGCCAACGATGAAGAAGGGACCATCACACTGGCATTAGCCGAATGAAACGCATTGCTTTGCTCTGCTCAAAAATCACACTGTATGCCCTTCGCATCTCATCAGCAATCGTCTCAAAAAAGGAGGCATTTTTCCTGTAGTATGTTTATAGCATAGTGAATTATATGGTTCCGGGACATATCGCCAGTGAACAATGAACATGATGAAAAACAATATAATCCACATTGTCATTGTAAGCGGAATCAGTATAATATTTCCAAGCAACAAGGAAAAACCAGCTGTAATAACCAAAATGGTTTGCAAAAAGGCAAATGTAATCACCACTTTACGTTCAGACCCTAACAAAAAGTGCAAAGAATGAGACAAATGGTCTGTTCCACCTACCCATGGAGGAGTCTTCCGACAAATCCTATGAATTACTACCAGAATTATATCAATAGCGGGAAGCCCTATAAACACAGTAAACAGAAATAGCTTTTCCACCCAATTTAGATGCCCGCATTCTGATTGGCATAGAAGTATGGGAGTTATGGATGCTATGGTACCAAGGAGCAGAGAACCTTTGTCACCCATATAGATTCGGGAAGGAGGAAAATTATGAAATAAAAAGCCCAACAAAGTAAGGGAGAGAAACAGATACATAAGTTTATATACCAGGTCAATGGGCGTGAAAATCATAAAAAAGAAAAGGATTATAGAAACAATTCCTGTTACACCATCCATATTATCAAAGAAGTTAAAGGCATTTTGTAGGGCGACTATCCATATGAGGGTAATGGAAGCATTAATTAATGCATTTTCTGATAGAGGAAGTATCCATCCACCAGTTAGCAACACAACAGAAACCAATATCTGTCCTATTAATTTGGGTAATGGAGATGTTCCGAAGCGGTCATCCAACCAACCTATTATAAAGGCTATTGAGGAAGCTATACTGAGCGAAACAATTTTGAAAGCATCTTGTTTTAAACTTATTGTATATAAAGCCCAAGATGACCATATTATCATAGCAAGGAAGAAAAAGAATCCCCCTATTGTGGGTTTAACTACTTTGTTCCATCTGTGTTCAAGAGTTCTGATATATTGCCCAGAGTATATCATAGGCATTATAATAGAGATAACAAACATACCGAGTGCAAGCCCAATAGGAAGCATAAGGTTGTCCATTACAATTAATTTTCCTTTTTGTGTCTGGAGGTATAGTAACGATACACGTAATAGCCTTTTTTACCGTAGTAGTATGAGCCGTAGCCGTATCGTGTGGAGCGAGTGATTACGCCATTAGCAATCAATGCAACAAATGGAATATTGAATTCTTCCTTTAACCATTCGGCAGTTCTGATAGACTGATAGTGGCTATAAGAGAGCCTGACGGTAAAGAGGACGCCATCACTTAGCTGGATAAGGGGCATAGCATCAATGACAGTTCCCACCGGTGCAGTGTCAATAATCACAATATCATAAATTGTAGTTAGTTTTTTAAGGACATCTTTTGTATTGTGTGAGTTAAGCAATTCGGCTGTATACAATATAGGGCGTCCGGTGGGAATGAAGTCAAAATTTGCCTGTGAGTCGCCTATAGTGAATCGTTGTGGTCTGAGGACTTGTTCAAGCGATGTACTTCCCTCTAATAGTTCAATAAACCCGGGCTTAATATCTGATGCGAATTTTCTGCTCAAGTCTGCTTTTCTTAAATCTGCGTCTATAAGCAAAACCTTCTTTCTTCCTATGCTTGAAGCCAAAGCCAGATGACTAGCTATAAATGTTTTACCCTCACGAGGCACATTAGAAGTTATGCATAGAGAAACATTTTTGTTTTTTCCTATTAACATAGTAGCGGTTAGATTTATAGAACGGAAGCTTTCTAACAAGTGGGGAGGTATATTGGCTGGGTCAAATTCTTGATATGATTTAACATGAGGAATTGTTCCTATAATAGGCAATTTGGTTTGTTTTGTTATCTCGTCTAATGTAGTTATAGTGCTTTGAGAAAGATAAGATAGTATGATTGTAAGGAGAGCCAGGAGAAGCCAAGTTCCACTCGCAATAATATATGTTCTTATTTTGTCTGGAGATATAGGCGATTGAGGGATAACAGGAGATTTAATCACTACGAAAGGAGAGACATATCCCGCTAATTTCATCTCAAGTTCAAAGATTGTTTGGGTAAGGAAAGAATAAAGCTCTTCTTTTGTGTTGAGTTCTCTTTCCATACGATATAATTCTGTTAAAGGTGTTGCAGTTATTGACTTACCTTTAGCGATGGAATTTATTTTATCTTCCAATGCTTTGATTCGTTCTTTCAAGACTTCCTTCATCAAGTTGATTGATTCGTGCAGCTCAGATACAATCTCTGCTAATTGCTGTTTCTTAAGGATATAATCAGGATGAGATGGATTGTACAGGGTTTTGAGCCTCAATATCTCTACTTTTAAGGAAACAAGTTTGTCAAAATCTTTTTGTAATGAAATCATTGCTTCTGGTAAGAATGGTAGCATAGATGTTGAAATAGCTGAATCTTCTAAGAGTTGTTTTTCCATCTCGTTTATTATCCTAAGTTGGAATTTCAGGTTCCAGAGGTCTTCTGTCCATTTTTGGAGTTCTTTCAAGTCATCCTGAGATAATCCTGGGGAGGGCTGTTTCAAAAAGGACCTAGCTTGTAACTCTGCAATGTTTTTCTGGAGTTCAACGATATCTTTGTATAACCTATTGAGTTGGGACCTAGCGAAGGAGAGCGTTTTTTGGGTTTCTTCCATTTGCTTGTCGCGGTCAAAGTCTTTAAGGGCTTCCACTGTTGCTTGAACGAATTGATATGCCTTTGAATGGTTGTTTGTGGTTGCAGAGATAGAGAACAGTCCATTTGCTGGGTCAATAAGCGAACTTTGAATTGTTGATAGGAAACTGGCTATTGCTGATTGCCTTGAGTTGATAGTGATAATGTAGTCATACTCAAGGTCTGTTTCTCTAAACGTAGTTCCCTTTTTAAGCAGGAGGGTATGTCCATTAATAGAGAAGGGAGTTTCCCATCTGACTATCCTTATTGGTTTTTTCATTTCTTGGTCAAGATATATAATTACGCTATCTCGTGAAACATCTAAATACATAGTTACTGATTGGTTATATTCTTGTTGAGACAGGATTTCTAGCTTGATGGTTCTTTGAGGGGGAAACACTTCCGTGTTCATAAAGACACCTTTTCGCCAAAGGGAGTATTCCCAAGGGAAGTATTTAAGAAAATATTCGCCCAACTGTTCAGAATGAATAATAAAAGAAAGTCTCTGAACATCTCTTTTCACTTGGCGGGGTATGAACTGTTGTTCTGAAAGGATTGCCGGTTCTTTTGGTTCGTATAATAGCCATGCTTCTGAGAGGAACAGGGGGGGAGTGTATCTAAGGTATAGATATACTATAGCGAAAAGGAGCATTCCAGTTAGGACAACAAATGGCAATGCTTTAATAAGTGCTTTTTTGAGCCTTTCCCAACTGAAGAAGGAAGCCGACATTATAAGTGTCTCAAACATCTCAGCCGCTAAGGTTTTGTTGCAACAATAGAATTGTCAAAATAAGGGAGGTGAACGAGGAGACGAGAGTTAAAAGGGGGGTTATTTCCCTCAGTACTGCCGGAGCTACTCGTCGTGTCGGTTCTACATAAACTATATCATTTGCTTGAAGGACAACATGAGCATTTGACAACTGACTCACATCTCGCAAGTTAATTTGTTTAACCATCGGCTTGCCATTGACCATCCTTATTACTTTTATTTTATACGCCTTATGCAATTGCGGGATTCCGCCTGCTTTAGCAAGGGCTTCAAAAAGTGTCATATTATTTCGGGGCATTTCAACCGCCTGCGCCTTGTCTTGATAAAAGACATAAACAAATCTGTTTGTTACTTCAAGATAGACATAAGGGTCTTTATATAGTTGAGAATAAAGTTCAGTAAGTATTTTACGAGCCTGAGCGACAGTGTATCCCGCCAAGCGAACAGAGTCCACAATGGGCAGATATACATATCCATTAGGCATTACTTCATAAGTAAGTATGTTTGTTGTTTGCAAAGTAGTTGCCACATCAACGAGTTGCTGACCCTTTCTGGGCTGAACAAGGATTCTGAGCCTGTCGCCTGAAGACAGGACATATTCCTGAGGCACGAGGCTATCCACAAGGAACGGACTAACGTTTTCAACGAACATAACTTCTGGATAAAACACCTTACATCCTGAAAGAGCGAACCCAATTGCGACTATTAGCAACCACCTACTCATCTTAAATTTGCCTGTTATCACAAAACAAAATTAAACTTTTTGTTATAAGGGCAAAGAACGTTTCAGTCTAAAAGTTTGAGGAATAGGATTTTTGGTTCGTTCTGGAGCCCCACTTTTATATAACCATCCGAGGGGAACGCCTAGGTATTCCACAAGGGCATACTTATCAGAGATTTCCCGAGGGACATTCCCTTTGAGGTATTTCATTGCGTCATCATAGGAAAGAGGGATTCGTTCTGTCGGTGGCGGGTTAGTGAGTAGAGCCGTTGGGTGGGCTGGCTTGTTTGTTTTGCAGGCTATTTCCTGACCGATATATCTGATGGGCAATTTCCTGACTATCTTCTCAATTTTGTCAAGCCATTGTGGAACGATGAATTGCTTGTTTGAGGCTTCAATAACCCTATGTTCAAAATGCAGTTGGTAGTACTTTGGACAATCAATGGCTTTGAAATTAAATCCACGGTATGCATTGGCTTGTTTTTCTGTATTGATAACATCTGTCTTTTGGAACAGAGCAAGGAAGAATCCTTCACCTTTGACTCTGTGTGGGTAGAATCTGTATGTGTGGGCAGAGATTTTAATTCCGTCCCATTCATCAAGCCCTTCCGCTATGTGCCACTGGGTCAGTTCAGGAAGTGGAATTGAGCTAATAGCAGTTCCGAAGGTGTCAAGAATCCATTGAGCATTAAGTTCATTTTCTTCTGGATTAAAAGTGCAAGTTGTGTAAAGGAAATACCCACCTATTTTGGTTGAAATGAGAGCGTTGGTTATTATCTGACGCTGGATGGCTTGCAGTTTCTTTCCTGTATTTGGTTTCCAGAACCGCACAGATTTAGGTTCTTTCCTGAACATTCCTTCACCAGAGCAAGGCACATCGGCAAGCACAAAATCAAATTGATTGGGTAAAGTTGCGAAGGCTCGGCTATCGGCACGTATCAACGCCTGATTGACCTTTCCCCATCGGATGATGTTTTCTTCAAGGGCTGGATATCGTGCCGGGACTGGTTCGGCAGAGATTAAAAATCCTGTGTTGCCCAACAGACTCAACAATTGGATAGATTTACCGCCGGGAGCACCACATACATCGGCAACCATCCCGTCTGGCTTACCAAACCGATTGAACA